>JBCDBC010000009.1:0-16680 GCA_039184535.1 Bacteroidota bacterium
CCCTCCAATCCAGCCATAGACTTACTGGATTTGGCCTGGTTGGGAGAATTTGCCAGCGAGCATAACCTCATTCTGATAGTTGATAATTGCTTCGCTACTCCTTACCTGCAGCAACCCATAGCCTATGGAGCAGATCTGGTTCTCCATTCGGCGACCAAGTACATAGACGGGCAAGGAAGAGTCCTAGGCGGACTCATAGCCGGAAGACAGGATTTGATTGAAGAGCTGAGAGTCTTTGCCCGCCATGCGGGACCTGCCATTTCTCCTTTCAATAGTTGGGTACTTTCCAAAAGTCTGGAAACCCTTGCCTTGAGAATGGACAGACATTGCCAGAATGCCTTGCATGTGGCGGAATGGCTGCATGAGCATATTGAAGTAGACTTTATCAAGTATCCATTTCACCCTTCTCATCCTCAGTATGAACTGGCTAAGCGTCAGATGAGAGCCGGAGGAGGTGTACTCTCCTTCCAGATCAAAGGTGGGTTAGAAAGAGGAAGGCTGTTTTTGGATTCTCTGAAGATGGCTTCATTAAGTGCTAATCTGGGAGATTCTCGTACCATAGCTACCCATCCGGCCTCGACTACCCATAGAAAACTCACGGAAGAACAACGACAAGAGGTAGGCATCACTCCCGGCTTAATCAGAGTTTCTGTAGGCCTGGAACACCTGGAAGACATCATCAAAGACCTGGAACAGGCCTTTGAACATTCTCAAACAGCTTTAACCATTCAACATACATAACTTATCATGAGAAGTTTCCGAACGGAAATAGAGGATCCTATTGTTGAGAAGGACATCTTAGAGTTGGAGAAAAAGATCCGACTCTTCAGGGAAGGAAAAGTAGATGAAGAACGCTTCCGCAGCCTAAGGCTGGCAAGGGGCATATACGGGCAGAGACAGCCAGGCGTACAGATGATCAGGATCAAGCTTCCCTATGGAAAAATGACCACTCGTCAACTCCGTAGAATAGCTGCCGTTTCTGATGAGTACTCTACCGGAAATCTTCACATTACTACCCGCCAGGATATTCAGATTCACTATGTAAGTCTGGACAGAACGCCCGAACTCTGGGCAGAACTGGAAAGAGATCAGGTAACCTTAAGAGAAGCCTGTGGAAATACCGTCAGAAATATTACAGCTTCTCCTACTGCTGGCATAGATGCGAAAGAAGCCTTTGATGTTACGCCTTATGCAGATACCTTTTTCCGCTACTTCCTGAGAAATCCCATTTGCCAGGAAATGGGCAGGAAGTTTAAGGTTTCCTTTTCTGCCAGTGAAGAAGATACTGCCTTTGCCTTCATGCATGACCTGGGATTCATTCCCAAGATCAACAAGCAGGGTAAGCGTGGCTTTAAAGTGATGATAGGGGGTGGTCTCGGCGCTCAGCCTCAACATGCCAAACTGGCCTATGAGTTTCTACCTGTAGAAGAGATGCTTCCCTTTGCTGAAGCAGTTTTGAGAATATTTGATAGGTATGGCGAACGTGCCAAACGCTTCAAAGCCAGATTTAAATTTCTCCTGAAAGACTGGGGACTGGAAAAGACCATGGAACTTATTCATGAAGAGAAAGCAGCGCTGGAACACGCACGTATTCCCATAGAAACGGAAGGCTTCCTTCCTAAGCCTCCGGAAGTGAAAGTAGATCTTCCATTGTTGAACATAGATGATGATGGTACCTATGAGGCATGGAAAGCCACCAATGCACACAGACAAAAACAGGCAGCTTACTACTCAGTAGCCCTCAAAGTTCGTCTGGGAGACTTCTCTTCTGATACTGCCAGAACCTTAGCTGAGCTGGTGGACAGATTTGCTGCGGATGATATTCGACTGACGGTGAATCAGGGTATCGTTCTTCGCTTCATACCAGAAGCCCATCTTCCCTACGTCTATAAGGGGTTGAAAGCTCTTGGTCTAGCTGACCCCGGCTTTGATAGTACCCTGGACATTACTGCTTGCCCCGGTACAGATACCTGTAACCTGGGTATCAGCAGTAGTACAGGCATCAGCCATGTACTGGAAGAGGTGATGCTAAAAGAATATCCTCACCTAATTCATGACACTACACTCAAGATCAAAATAAGTGGATGTATGAATGCCTGCGGGCAGCATAGCATAGCAGGCATAGGCTTCCATGGAAGTACCGTGAAGGTGGGTGAAGCCGTAGCCCCCGCCTTACAGGTACTGCTGGGAGGCGGATTTCTGGGAGATGGAGAAGCGGAGTTTGCACAGAAGGTGATCAAAGTTCCTTCTAAAAGAGGGCCTGATGCACTCAGGTATGTGTTGGATGATTATGAGCATAACAGAGAAGAAGGAGAATATTTCCATACCTACTTCAGAAGACAAGGAAAAAAGTATTTCTATACCCTTCTGAAAGAACTGGCTAACAACAAAAATCTCACGCCAGATGAGTTCATCGACTGGGGGCATGAGGCAGAATTTATTCCTGAGATAGGTGTAGGAGAATGTGCAGGAGTAGTCATAGACCTGGTAGCTACACTCATTTATGAAGCAGAAGAAAAGGGAGAATGGGCACAAACTGCACTTGAAGAGGGCAGACTTGCGGACAGTATTTATCACAGCTATACGGCCTTTGTCAATGGAGCTAAGGCTATTCTTACCAGTAAGGAAGTAGCTACTAATACTCAGGCTGGCATCATTAAGAGCTTTCAGGAGCTGTTCATCTCATCAGGAGAAATTTCCTGGGGAGGAGATTGGGCAGAAACCGTCTACCTAATGAAGCATCAGCAGCCCAGTCAGGAATTTGCGGAGCAGTATTTACGTTCTGCCAAGGATTTTTTAACAGCCATTTCCAACTTTTATCAAGGGAAACAACTCAGCCATGTACCCACAACCTAAACTAAGTCTAGTGGGTGCAGGCCCCGGAGATCCAGATCTCATCAGCTTGAAGGGAATCAAAGCCCTTCAAGCTGCAGATGTAGTCTTGTATGATGCTTTGGCCAGCCCGGAACTACTAGCGCACGCACCCCTGAAAGCAGAGAAAATCTTCGTAGGGAAGCGGGCAGGGAAACACTCTGTCCGTCAGCAGGACACCAACTATATGATTGCGGCTTACGCCTATGCCTATGGACATGTGGTTCGCTTGAAAGGAGGAGATCCCTTCATCTTTGGGCGTGGGCATGAGGAAAAAACCTATGCAGAGCATTTTGGGATAGAGGTAGAAGTCATACCGGGTATTTCCAGTGTAAATGCTGTTCCAGCTTCAGCAGGTATTCCCCTTACCAAAAGAGGCATTAACCAGAGCTTCTTTGTGCTCACGGGTACTACCAAGGAAGGAAAGCTATCAGCTGATCTGGCACTGGCAGCCCGCACCTCCGCTACCATCGTCATCCTGATGGGACTCCGAAAACTGGGACAAATAGTTTCCACCTTCCAGGAAATGGGAAAGGGAGAATTACCTATAGCAGTAATTAGCTCAGGGACCTTGGCCGAACAGACACAGTTTGTAGCTACAGTAAATACCATAGAAGAATTAGTCACCACTAACCCTCCTGAAGGGCCGACTCTGATCGTGCTTGGAGAGGTAGTGCGACTACAAGAAGAGTTCGAGAAATTCTCCAGAGAATTGCTAGTCGAGACCAACACTCTATAAGCTATTATATTTTTTCACGCAAAGGCGCTAAGACGCCAAGATTTTCTTTGCGGCTCTGCGTCTTGGCGTGATACTCTTTCTGTCCATATGTTAAATTCTCCTCTTGGGAGGAGCTAGAGGTGGGTAAAGCTTATAAGCCACCTTTCACTCTACAGAAAGGAAACTTATTTCCCCTTCACCATGAACCAACTATATCCCATATTCCTAAAGACAGACAGGCTCCATTTTCTCATAGTAGGCGGCGGCTTTGTAGGAACGGAAAAGCTGGAGAATCTTCTCAAAAGCAGTCCTAATGCACAGGTTACCCTGGTATCCCCCGAAATTAGGGATGAGATTTACGAGATAGCCAAAGGCAATGAGCTGATCACCCTCATTAAAGAGCCTTTCCAAGACAAACATATTGAGGGAAAAGATGTGGCTATCCTCGCTACTAATATTAAAAGCCTAAATGCAGAGATAAGAGCTATCATCAAACAGCATGGCATACTTGTCAATGTAGCAGATACACCGGATCTCTGTGATTTCTACATGTGCTCGGTAGTAACCAAGGGGGACCTCAAAATCGGGATATCTACGAATGGAAAGTCTCCTACCCTGGCGAAACGACTACGTGAACTCTTCACAGATTCTCTACCAGATGAAATTCCCCAACTACTTGACAGCTTACAGGCTTTCCGTAACAAACTTAAGGGCGACTTCGCTTACAAAGTGAAGAAGCTAGATGAGTTGACTAAGGAGTTAGGAGAATAGAAAGATTATAATTCTTCCTTTATCTGTTTCTTTTTCAATGTCCTACTTAGCCAGGCTGGCGTTACCCCCATGAAATTAGCAATATGCTTCCATGGCACATTTAAGATTATTTCCGGATAATGCTCCCTCAAATACGCCAACTGATACTTCACATCCGAAATGGTCTTAAGGGACACGAACTGCTTAGCTTCCAGGATGACGGTTAAGAGTTTCTTTCGGAAGAAGATGCCTATCCCATTGGAATGAAGATAATGTTCCATAAATACCTCATATGGGATTAAGAGTCCCTTCACGTCTGTAATAGCCACCAACTGATCATCCGATTTTTCTTCATTGAGTAAGCTCACCAAATTTGCACATACGCCATTCTGAGTAAAGAATCGGGAAATGACCAGCTTCTCCGTACTGTGATATTCTGATGCCAGAATTCCCTCTGTCACATAGAAGATGTGTCTACAAATTTCATCTATCGGAAATACGATCTCTTCCTTTTTGTAAGTAACGGGCACTAGCTTTTCCAGCATAGTATTCCATTCCTGTTCCGTAAGCTCAGGGTAATGGTGGAGAATATCCTTTCTTAATATCGCTAGCTGAGTTTCCATTTCTCTTAAAGCTAGATATTATATCCCTATCCTCTTCAAGAAATAAGAGAAAGCTTCTTCGAACTTTAAGTAAGACAATTTTTTTCTGCTCCCCTTCCCCTAATTTGTCTATTACTGATTCTGGTATTTCTTCTCAAGTCCTTTCCCACATACAAATCTATCATGATAAAGGCCATTAAAGCACTAGCCCCCGTTTTGGCAAAAGCCATATTTAGCGGCAGGCTTTTCACAGGAAAAGCTGAATTACTAGAGCCTCTTGAGGATATTCTGGCAGAATGGGATGTGGAAGTAACTGTCTCTGACGGATCCACCATTCTCATGAACATCTTCAAATCCCGAAAAGCTTTAGCAGATAAACGGGCACTCCCGGTCATCATGTGTGCACATCCCTATGACAACCATTTGGTTCCGGCTTTAGGTAAGACCCCTCTTAAGGGCGTCCCCCAGCAATATAGATTGATAGATCAGGTAGGGAAGCCAAGATTTTCTGCCCTTACCAGTTGGGAGTCTCCAGACCCCAACTTTTGGGTAGCCAATGATTATATAGTCGTAAACATGAACCTGCCAGGTTATGGCGGAAGTACTGGCGAGGCGAGTGTATTTAATAGGAACCAGTCCAGAGCCTACTATGAGGTAATTGAGTGGGTAGCTGAACAGGATTGGTGTAATGGAAATGTAGGGCTGAACGGCGTAAGCTTCCTGGCCATCTCCCAGTACCATGTAGCAGCCTGTAGAGATTACGGTAATAAAGCCCCCAAAGCCCTAAAGTGTATTTCTCCTTGGGAAGGTATCACAGATATGTATCGGGATTTAGTCAACTGGGGCGGTGTCCCCCAAGATGGCTTTCCTGCTTTCTGGTGGGAAACTGAGGTTAAACCCTCCATGACTGGCGACCCTAAGCTATTTATAAAGAACCAGGGAAGTACGCCTCCAGACTTTATTCAGAACCACCCTTTCTTTGATGAATTCTGGGAAGAAAAAAGAGCACCTGTTGAGCATATAGAGATTCCTATCCTGACCTGTGTTTCCTTCTCAGATGTAGGTCTGCATACCAATGGGGGATACAGATCCTTTATGGATGTAAAAAGCAAAGAAAAATGGATGTACACCCACAGAGGCGGTAAGTGGGACGTCTACTATAATCCCGAAGTTCAGGAGCTTACCCTGAAATTCATGGACTATTATCTTAAAGGTAGAACAGATAATGGCTGGGATAAGGTAGCACCTGTGCGGGTAGAAGTAAGATCAGATCGTGACACCATACATGAGGTACGTGCTGAGCATGAGTGGCCTATTGCCAGAACCCAATACAATAGATTTTATCTATCTGATGATCATGAGCTCGCCCTTAGCCATGAGACAGAGGAAAGTGAAATAAGCTATCACGGAAAAAAGGGGAAACAGTCATTCAGACTTAGGTTCACAGAAGGTGCAGAAGTAAGCGGGCATGCCAAATTGAAAATCTGGATGGAGTTAAGAGACCCTCATGGAAAGCAAGACGATTTTCATCTACATACCGTCCTGAATAAATATGATAAGCATGGTCAAAGGGTGCCCTTTTACGGTACTGTGGGTAATAAAAATGATGTTCTTACCAGAGGGCATATGAGAGCATCCTTGAGAGAATTAGACAAAGAAAAGTCTACAGACATTATCCCCTATCACTCTTTTCAGCGCTACCAGAAGCTAACACATGGAGAAATTGTGTGTATGGAAGTTCCCTTTCCTCCTACCTCAGTCTTCTTCCATGAGGGAGAAAGTTTAGAATTGACGGTGGCCTCCTATGAGATATTTCAAAATGCGCCTATGATGAAAGACAACTCTTTGAATCAAAGAGGAAAACATATCATCCATATGGGCGGGAAATATGATACATTCTTACAGCTTCCCATGATTCCTCGCTCATAATAAGGTAGAAATCATCTCAAAACCCACTCGCCCGTCTTACACTAGTAGCGCCAAACTTGTGCTTAGTCTGGTCCAGGGCTTGGTAGAGATCTACCTGCCTGGTAATGAACTGAATGAGGCTGATCTTCTGATGGCCTGGCACCAAGCTCATTGAGTAGTTTGGATCAAAGGAAAACGACACCAAATTCAATGAGCCTTTTTATACAATTTAATTTGATCACTTACTTAACACTTTAAGAATATACATTCCAAGACAGGATACCGTATGAAGCTCCGGCACATGGTCTTGGACCATCTATCTAAATTAACAGGAGCTTGTGCAGCACAAATTTGAGGATTAGTAAGCTCCTGCTTACCAATGGGAAGGTGCGAACCCCTATCCGCTGAATGATTCTTGTTAAGGTGGAAAAGTAGTATTAAGGTATCGAGGGAGGAAAAATCTACCTCAAAATTACAAATTTCCACTCTGCCAAAGTATAATGAATCTACATCACGTGCTATGAAAAAATAAGCTCACCATTTCTGATGAGCCTATAGGTATAAATGAATAAGAATATTATCAATGTCCTAAATAGAAGCTTACCCATGCTCTAAGAAATCCATACCCATCCTTCTTCTTGGGATTTCCTCTTACTTCCCCTGTTCCATAAGCTCCTCCTGACCTATTAGCCAGGTCTACCGCCACAAAACCTGAAGACTGGTTCAGTCTATCCGGATCTGCATAATTTCCACTCACATCATCTATATAATCTGTAAAGGCTTTGCTATAAGTCGCCTCTAAGCTTACACTGAAATTCCCTTTTACTCTGAAAGTAACGCCTACTCCCATAGGTACACTGACCTGGATAGTAGAGTAAGGCCCAGGTGTATCCTCGTCATTGTTAAACAACTGACCCTCTGTTCCTAAGGGTTGAAGATCTATCCACTGACCATAATACTGGGTTCTAGGGTTAAACCAGAATAAACTTACTCCTGCAAATACATATGGAGTTATAAACATGTCTTCCTCGTAAAATCTTCCAAAGTTTTCATCAGGAATAATGTCAAACACTACTACATCACTTAGTTCAGCAAGATTAGTTTCAAAACTAAGGTTTCTTCTCTTTCTGGCGGGGTCAGTAGCCCAAGCGTCACTACCTTCAAGCTTAGTAAATGACATAGCTACTCTATTACTAATATGAGGATTTACGTAGTAGCTGTACGCTAAATGAAAAGAGGGATTTAATTTGTCTCCAGGAAAATTCTCAGAAAGATCTCCCTGGTAGGTAGACGTTCCTATGCCACCAGAAAATACGTGCTTTCTCTGAGCATGAAGATCAGTTACGCAAATAGATGCGAGAAGAAGGGTAAGGGAAAAGAGTAAGTTATTTTTCATAGACCAAGACCGTTTAGGAATTAACTCCCCGAAGTTTTGCACAGTGAATGACGGATAGACAAAATCCTGTTTACCAAGAGCTTATTCACAACTTATTTCTCGTTTGCAGCGAACTTTATTATCCGTTCGTCTTGGTAATAAAGTCATCAAAACAAAAGTAGAGTTTTAATGTTCTTTTTACCCTATTAATTCCATGATCAATACAATTTGACACATGAATGGTTTAAATCTTACACATAAACGAAAATTGAAAGGTTATTCAATTTTTATTCTTTTATTGACCGTTTTGTATAACGGAATACTAGCTCAGGAAAAACAAAAAGAGGAAAAAATTGACGTGATAACCCTCTACAATGGTCGTACATTGGAAGGAACGCTCATTCTTGAGGATCACCAAAAAGATGAATACAAACTTCAGATAAGTGAGAACCATATTCTTTTCTTGCGAGGATTCGAAATAAAAGAAATTCGCAGGGATGTCTTACCTCAGCAAGAAAAAGCTGAGAAAGTGCAGAATTCATTTGTATATCCAGACAAGAAATTCTTCGCTCAAATCCACATAGGATTATTGGCTGGCAGAGAACCAGACTGGAGCTGGGAGGAAAGTGAAGCTACCCAGAATTTAGCTGTCTATGGGTCTTATGGATACGTGTATAAGCCCTGGTTACAGCTAGGCTTGGGTACTGGATTACTACTACTGGATAAAGGATCTACTCTGCCCACTTTTCTGGAAATAAGAGGAGATTGGGCCCCTACACAGATTACCCCTTACTATGAAGTAAGGGCAGGATATCACTTTCCTTTATATAATTCAGTTGAATCCTGGGGACAGGAGTTTGAAGATGCTAGTGTTGAAGGTAGCTTCCTTTATTCGGCTGCTTTGGGCATTCAGTTATATACCCAATCTTCTTACGCCTTCAACTTATCTTTGGGATACCAGAACTTGTCATTGTCTCACACATTTCCAGACCCGTGGAGGGAAGAAGGCTTCTATGAAGATGCATTTACCTATAAACGCCTAAGCATACAGGCAGGCATCAGATTCTGATACCTGCCTGTTATAAACATACAAATAGTTTGTAGCTATCTTCTGGAAGTAAGTATGTTAAGCGTACTTAACTCTTCTTGAAGAGTCTGTAAATCTTCTGGTCTATCAGTAACTGAATAATGCTGTAGAAGCATCCTCATTCCCACCATATAGTCATTCTTCTTCTTAAAGTCTTCATCCTCGTAGTACTTCAAAGTCTCAAGACTTCTTTCCTTAGCGAAGGCAAAGTATTCTTCCGCCTTCTCATTTTCTCCCAGCCTATCAAACATGATCCCCGCTCTTACGAGTATAAATGGATCTGGGGTGATAGCCTGATAGGGAAATTTCTCCTCAGAGAAATTCATCACCTCTTTTGCACGTGCTTTTAAGGCATCTATTTCTGCCTGCTCCTGATCTATATTCACTTCTTCAAGGACGGTAGGAGCGGTCTCTAAAGCCTTCAGACGGTTCTCTTTCTTCTCAGCTCTCCTCAGTAAGTCGTTAGAAAGACGGTAGAAGACACTGTGATAGTTCACCATCATTCTTCCTATATTCTCGTCATAATACACATCCGGATTATTCAGGTTTCTGTACTTGAATACCTGGGTCAGATTTTTGTACATACGATCAGGATCTACAGATCCATCATACGGATCATATGGATCATCCGGAGCAGGATTTTTAACAGGAAGGATTCTATACGCCAGTCCTTCTAATCTCAGGTAATCCTGTAATCCCAGGAAGCTGGAAGGCGACACTGTATTGGCGAAGTAGATGGGTCTTTTCCATCCTTCTTTAGCGGTATTCTCAAGCAGGTTGAGAATCAATACATCCTTCAACTCAAAATATCTATTATTTCCACCTCCTCTGGTGGGCACTTCCCATGCCAATGGAGACTGAGTATATGCCTGCTCTTCCGAGTTGATAGTGGAATCAGCCATGAGCTCATTCACATTTACCGGCAATCTCATACTCAGGGTTTTTCTGGCACCCAGAGAAAGAGATTGATTTTTCTGGCCTACATACTTACTCTTATCAAGGGATAGTGGTAGTGGATCAGATTGATTTACCTTTTGGTACATCTGGTCTATGTACCAGTCTGTATTCACGTAACTTAGACAAAGTACCCTTACGTCCGGTCTTACGCCCTCTACTTCCTGAAGGTACCAGAGTGGGAAGGTATCATTATCTCCATTGGTGAAAACCACAGCATTGGGCGCCAAAGAATTCAAGAGGTTGTATGCTGAATCAGGTGCTGTATATCTTCCTGAACGGGAATGATCATCCCAATTTTCTATCCCCATCAAAAGAGCTGGAATAAGCCCCAGTCCGATAGCAACATAGCCTCCGGCTCCTTTTAGATATTTGCCCAATAATTCGTAGAGGGCTATCACCCCCAGACCTATCCAGATAGCATATGTCTGGAAAGAACCTGCAAAGGAGTAATCCCTTTCTCTAGGCTGGGAAGGATACTGATTCAAGTAGAGAATAATGGCTAGTCCGGTGAAGAAAAAGAGTAATCCTACCACAGTAGCGTCATCTCTCCTTTGCCTAGCCTGCCAAACAAGTCCCAACAGTCCAAGAAGAAAAGGGAGCATATAATAGTGGTTCTTAGCTGGATGGTTCTTAAGGAAATCCGGCATTCTGGCCGTCTGACTGAAATTTAGGCCTGACTCCCAGTCAGCATCCTGATAGTCTAGCTCTCTTCCTGAGAAATTCCACATGAAGTATCTCCAGTACATGTGTTTCACCTGATAGTCCAGGAAGAACCTAAAGTTCTCTCCCTTAGTAGGCTTATCATCAGCGGGCGTTTCCGGTTTTCCTGTTCTCTTGACATAATTCGCGTATGCGTGAGGGCCCATATTATACCTGCCCTGGTCATACATTCTCGGGAAAAGGATCTTATCCTTTCCGCTATACTCATACCTCCTCTTGGTACCAATCACTTTATATTTCCCTGCAGTTTCATCCAGAGAATACTCAGGTCCTATTTCTTCCAATCCTATAGGCGCGGCGTTATAAAGAGGCCCAAACAGTAGGGGACGGTCTCCATACTGCTCCCTTTTCATGTAGCTAAGGAAGGTCTGCGTATTATCAGGATTGTTCTCGTCTATAGGAGGATTGGCATTAGAACGAATAGGAACCATCAGGTAAGAAGAGAATCCAATGAAGATGACTACTACACAAAGCATAGCCACATTCAAGAGCTGCTTATTCTTCTGCTGGCTGTAGTATATGGTGGCTACGATTCCTCCAAATAGGAGAAGGAAGAAAATGATCACACCAGATCCTACGGGCATCCCTAAGCCTGTTTCCCCTACTACCCTACCTGGCTTCAACGTTCCCACAAAGAAGCGCTCAAAGGCCCATGCAAAGTCAAAGGTGTATAGGATAATCCCGGTTTGGATTACTCCTAGTATCAGTACAGAAATGGCTCCTGTAACCAGGAAACCTGACCAACTAAAGTCATATTTCTTGAAGTAGTAAATAAATGCCAAAGCTGGGATGGTCAACAGGTTCAGCAAGTGAACGCCTATAGACAAGCCCATCAGGTAAGCAATGAGAATAATCCAACGTTCGTTGCCCGGTTCATCTGCCCTTTCTTCCCACTTGAACATCAACCACACCACTACTGCTGTAAAGAAGGAACTCAAGGCATATACCTCCGCCTCCACTGCATTAAACCAGAAAGAACTGGCAAAAGTACAAGCCATTGCCCCTACTATACCCGATCCCATCAAAACCAGTTTGTCAGATTGGCTTTTCTCTTTTCTTGCCAGGAGCTTCTCTCCCAGGTGAGTAGTAATCCAGAAGGTGAATAGAACGGTAAAGGAGCTGGCCAATACGCTCATAAGGTTCAGCATAAAGGCTATTTGCTCTACGTCATTAAAAGCAAATATGGCGAACACTCTTCCGAGCAAGAGGAAGAAGGGAGCACCGGGCGGGTGAGGTACTTCCAATTCATTAGCGCAAGCTATAAATTCCCCACAATCCCAATAGCTGGCGGTAGGAGCCATGGTAGATAGGTACACGATTAGTGCAAACACAAATACCCCCCATCCCGTCAGATTATTTAATCGACTATAACTCATGTGTAACTGATAATACTGAGTTGAAAAAAGTTTGACAAAAAACTGGCTTGCCAGATTTTTTACCGCACGAAATTAATAACTATGGATGAATATCCTAAATCCAATTCATAATACACCCTCATAGTCAGGAGGTTCATCTACAAAAAGCCAACGTCTTCTTTATAAGGATATTCCATGAGGAGGTTCATGCCTTTTTCTATGTCCATCCCATCAAACAGAATTCTAAAGAGCGCCTGGGTAATAGGTGCCGGAATCCTATATCTGGCAGAAAGTGCTCGTACGATGGCTACTGTATTTAAGCCTTCTGCTACCTCTTCCATGGAGCTTGTTATTTCCGCTAGACTTTCTCCTTTAGCCATTCTGTACCCCAGGGTAAAGTTTCGGCTTAATGGGCTATAACAGGTCGCTACCAGGTCCCCTATACCTGCCAGACCCAAGAAGGCTCTAGGATCTGCCCCAAGCCCTTTAGCCACGGTAATCATTTCCTCTAGGCCCTTAGCTACAAGCAGTGACTTAGTATTATCTCCATAATCTAGCCCATGAAGCATGCCTGAGGCTATGGCCATAATATTCTTAAGTACCCCAGCCAATTCTATTCCCAGAAGGTCATGGCTACCATATACCTTGAACCTGGAAGATCTAAGAACCTCCATCCCCATTTTAATAACCTGCTCAAATCTACTGGCCACCACAGTGGCAGCAGGCTGTTCTTTCAGAATCTCTACCGCCAGGTTAGGACCTGCTATACAACCTACACGCAATACAGGGGTTTCCTTGACTATAAGCTCACTCATGGTCTGAATATCTTCCTTTTTCAGACCGTCTAGCTTTCTAAGGTTGGTCCTATCCTCTACATCTATGCTTAGACCCTTTGTGCCGTGGATGAGCACATGTGAGGGTTTTAAATAGCTTGATAGCTCCAAAATCAGGTCAGGGAAACTCCCTGAAGGTACTACGGGAAACAGTAGTTCGCATTCAGCAGGAACTTTTTCCAGATCAGAAGTAAGGGTGATATTATCACTTAACTTATATCCTTTATGTGTTCCTTCTTTACCTATCTTTTCAGCACTCTTGGGATTTCTCACATACAGCAATACCGGTTTATTTTGAGCAATAATATTTGCCAGCGCTGTTCCAAAACTACCTGCTCCTAAAATTCCTACCATAATTTCTGATTATACAAATGGGGCCAGGTTGTATCCCGAAAGCCTATTGTGGTAATAGTATAACAAATTGATATTCTCTGAAACCAGCTGATGCTCTCCCTGGAAGGTTAAAGGCCTCTTTCCATGATATAGGCCTAGATTTTTCACACCATGCTCAATGATGGACTTGGCATCATTAACCATGTGCCGGGCCAGCTTTAGCTTATCTTCTTCAGCCATCTTAAACAGCTGATTCAATACCCTCTCTACTGATTCATGGAATTCTTCTAAAGAAAGGACTTTCTCTTCTCCTTGTAAACGTAAGAGACCGTATAGATCCAAGTCTGGATACTTTCTGGAGATGAGTTGAAAGGCTACAAAGGCCACTAAATGACGGGAGAATACCAGATTTTCCACCTTATATCTTTCTACTATTTTTTCTCCCAAAAGTCGGGTGTACTCTTTATCACGCTGTTTATCATCCGTAATCACCCCGCCTGACTTAAAATAGGAGGAGATATCTATCTCTCTACCCTCCTTATCATAGCTCTCACCATTTTCGCCCACAAAGTTCCCGAAAATGTCCATGGGCTTCCCAAAGGAGAGGGCAATTTCAGAGCTTGCGCTGAAGGTATTCCACACAAATTCCAGGAATTTACGAGAGCTGCCAAACTCATCATTCATGATGTAGTATTGCTCTTGACCTGTACGCTTGAGATGCTGCTTGATTAATGAGGCTGCCTCCAGCACAAAATGATAGCTAATCACAAGAGGTACAATGAAAATTTTTCCACGATTATGAGCAGGTGGATACATAAAATTCCTCCTTTGGCCTTCAATAGCTGTCTGTAGTAGTCCTAGCTTAATTCTATTTTCCAATTCCCCCGACCTGGACCGGGTACCTCCTGGATAAAACAGTCCATGAACCCCTTCCTGGATAGCTACCGTGGAGTAGGCATCCAGGGTAGCCCTGTAAATAGGGTTGCGTTTCCGCCTGTCTAGCTTATAGGCTCCCAGACGAGTTAAAAAGTATGATACTACCTTATGGTTATAGAGGTTCAGTCCGGCTCCGTAGATAAATGCGGGAAGGCCTAAAGCGTGAATTCCCCAAGCGATCAAGATAGAATCCATATTACTGGTATGGGTAGGGACCAGAATAAGTGTCCCCTTAGACGCTAGATTACGCATAGCCTCTATTTCTCCCAATAGATGTACTTTCTCCTGCAATTGAAGCCTATGATTGATGATAGACATGAAGGTCTTACCCGCAGAAGCATTTAACAGAGTTGAGAACATAAAAGGCAGAAAGCGCTTGGCAAAGTGGTAGCTGGAAGGCTTAAAGTTGCTGGAAATCTCATTGGCATACCTCCTGACAATACGCGCTAGCATTTCTTCATTGGCCTGGGTGAAGGCTTCTACATTCCCCTCAAATTGATCATTCTTGACCAGACCTTTTTTTATCCCTCCCCAGAACTTCTGCTCATCCTTAGGGTCTACCTTCCACGGGTCTTCATTCATCCGGATTCTCTCCAAATACATAGTTCTGGCGAGATAATCCTGAATGACTACCCCCTCTTGCTGGGCCTGGGCATGTAGCTGATCTACAGCCTCTGCCACCACATCTTTCACTATACGCTTCTTATTTTTAAAGAACAGGTTGATGGGCCAATCCTGAATATTGGGAATAACTGGCTCGTAAAGAATTCCCTCCTGTATGTAGTGTTGTACGGGTTCCATGTATGGTGTTAAGCAACTAGAGTAGCTATGGCTACCTTCTCTGTCCGGGATCAAATTACGGAAATACGAACAATAAACAGCATGAGATACGGAATTGAGCTAATGGTTCTATGAGAAAAGGCCTCCTATTTCCAAGAATAAGAAGGCCTTCATTCAGAATTATATTAGTTTTCTCTAATCCAATCGTTTGAGCTTTATATAAAGTTCCGTGGTGTTCCAATCATCGATAGCTTTCGTCTGCTGCTTAGAGAAAAACAATGCTCTGGTGTCTACCTGTTGGATGTTTCTTGTACGGGACTGAGAAATAGGCAGATTCAGGTCATTCATTCTTAAAGCAGAAGAATCATACTCAGAGGTACTGGCTACTAGTTTAAAGATCTCATGTACTTCAGATTTTCCAAACTCAAAGAGGACATTAGGTACTGTCCCTGTAAATACTTTGCCGTCCAGCACCCAGGCTTCTCCTCCTGGATCCAGCCAGATACCTCCTTCACCAAATAAGCGGGTTTCTATCCCAAACTGAGATGACATATACAGAAGTACGCAGTACAGTTTATTGGGGCTGCCGTTTACTAGCTTAAGCTTAAATTGAGGAAGCTCTGATCTATTTACATTCCCGGAATACTCAAATACAATCCCTCCCGCACCGGGAAGAATCCTGTTATCTTTAGGGCCATATAATTCCAATCTCACTGCCTCAGAAGTAATGGAGCTACCAGGGTTAGCCATTTTCAGGATCTTCTCCCACCTGGCAATGTGATTCATTTGCTTAATCACTTTCTCAGCACCATCTCTACTGAATCCCTTGACTTGTTCCACCAAAGGCTGATCTGGAAAATCCGTAGGACGATTGATGAAAAACCCTGGTACTTCGTCCCCTCCGGACTCCTTTTCTCTGAAAGTCCTGATATCTCCTTTAGCATATACTAAGTAATCAGCATCTCTCATATCCTCTACCCTATCTAGGTAAAGCGGATCCTGATTTACAAAGGTATCTTTGATAGTAGAAAGTCCTTGCTGATCATCCCCCCCTAAAAATACCTTGATAGCTGCCTGTGGAGTACTGGTAACACGAGTTTTATACGTCCTACTAGTGTCATCCGTATTCCCACCAATCCAATCTACCTTGCTAAACCCTACCTCTACTGAGGTTACCCTTAGGTTACCTAAGGATCTACTGACGGTCATTTCTTCATGAGAAATATGTTCTTCAAAAACGGCCAGTTCAGTAGTGGCCCCATTCAAATCCGGTCCTACAATGCCATGAACTGCCCCTGCATCTATCACCCATCCATTCTCCTGGTTGAAACTAAGCAGATAGTAATCTTGGCTATCAGTGATAGCTCCCCCCAGGAATGGAAGATCCATATCTCCTTCCTGATATACATACAGCTGGGGATTCTGATCAAAGTTGACCAGTACATCGGCCCGATC
>JBCDBC010000010.1:0-15960 GCA_039184535.1 Bacteroidota bacterium
GCACTTTCAAAGACTAAGAAAAATTGAATTTCTCTCTGTGAACCTTGTAGATGCCTCAGTATTTCTGGAGGAGCTAAGTCATAAACAAAATCCATAAAGGAAGCGGTGTGAAAATGGCTTCACACTTCCAGATGTCTAGGTAACATCAGCTTTACCTCTGTACCTAAGATCTTGCCGTCAGGGGCTACTTTTTCCCCTATTTCTACCGCATGTTCTTTTTCAGTGATTCTCCCAAAAAGGGCTAAGCGGTCCATGGTGATTTGCATACCACGGGATACATGGTCTTTAGGACGATCTTTTTTCTGGGCTTTACTCTGCTCTATGCCTATGCCGTTATCAGATATGTTGATGAGAAGGTAATCTTCATCCTTGGCGGTGATTTCTACAGCTACTTTTCCTCCTCCTTCCAGTGGCATAATGCCATGCTTAATGGAGTTCTCTACAAAAGGCTGCAAGATCATAGGAGGAAGCATGGTATCATGCTTATCTATGCCTGGGGCTACGCTAACTTCATAATCAAACTTCTCCGGAAAGCGCATATTCTCCAGAGAAAGGTAAAGGTTCAGCCTATCTACTTCCTCAGCCAGGGAGATGAATTCTGACTTAGTGCTTTCTAGGTTCTTTCTAATTAGCTTGGCAAAGCTTGAAAGAAACTTATTAGCTGATATCTTATCCTGTCTGTGAATGAAATACTGAATGGATTGTAGGGCATTGAAGGTAAAGTGCGGATTCATCATGGCGTAGAGTGCCTGGTGCTCTAGCTGTAGTTTTTCTGCGTTATTCTTCATGATCTGCTCTTCCCGCTTTCTTCTCCTCTCAGTAGTTATTTGCAGATAAATGAGGGAGCCGATAGCCAGGATCATAATACTTACCAACAGCCTGAACCAAAAAGTAGCATAGATAGGCTTCTTAATGCTGAACTCGAAACGAGCCGGGCTATCATAGCTCCACTTTTCCGACTCTTTTTTGGCCACCACTTCAAAGGCGTACTCTCCTGCATTAAGGTTGGTATAAGCCACAGAGGTTTGACGGGTGGGTCTAGACCAGTCATCCAGGCCGACCAGTCTGTACTTATACTCTATCTGACGTGAACTTTTATAGCTGATCCCGATATATTCAAAGTCTATTCGGTCTTCTCCACTTGGTAGTAGGGGAGAAAGCGGTAAGCCGGACTTATCGTCCAATTGGTAATTATCTTTTTCCCAGTCTTCTACCTCAGAACTTCTTACCCCTGTTACAAAGACACGAGGTGCTGCCGTATTTTCTACCCTCTCTAACCCAGCAGGTTGTTGAATGGCACCTGCTACAGTTCCCAGCCAAATATTACCCTTGCTATCTCTGAAAGCAGCATTGGCATTACATTCCAGATTTGGGAGTCCGTCTTTACGGGTGTAATGCTCGAAGCCTACCTTCTGGCCTTCCTGATAGCCCATCTCGTAGAAATCTGCCAAATTAAGGCGGTAGGCTCCATTGAAAGTGCCTATCCATAGGTACTTCTCTCCATCAAATACCATGGATACTACTCTATTGGCACCAGAAGCCTCACTAATGCTCACCCTAACCAGTTCATCTTCCTGTTGAATATAAAGCCCATTTGCGGTAGCAAACCAGATCCATCCATTACGATCCTCAATGATGGTAATGACAGTGGCGCCTATATCCCCAGGAGCAGAGAGCGAGCGTATGTTATTTCCTGAGACTATGCTGAGTCCACTTGGGGTTCCTATCCAGGTATTTCCCTTACTATCATGAAGAATAGAGTAGATATTTTTGTCTATGAGGGAATCATTTAAGCTGAAGGTTTCTATCCCCTTTTTGCCGAGTATACTGATTCCCTGGTTAGTACCTATCCACATATCTCCCCTTGGAGATTCTGCCAGACAGTACACCGTGTTACTGACCAGTCCGTCTCTTGCCTCAAACCGACTCATGGTCCCATGATCAAGTTTGGTGAGACCATTTTCATAAAAGCAGAACCAGAAATTTCCTTTGCTGTCTTCAAGGCTATAACTGATGTCGTTACCTCCCAGTCCCTGCTGCTGGTTTATGAAAGAAAAGTCTTCTCCATTGAGTATGCTGATGCCTTGATCATAGGTGCTGATCCATATTCTCCCCTCATCATCTTCCAGGAAGGATTTCGCAATACTACTGCTCATACCGGCAGCTCTGTTATAGGTCTCAAAAACCCCCTTGGTGAGTTTAAAGACCCCACCGCCATCAGTCCCAAACCACATATTGCCTTCATGGTCAGTAAGGGCGGATCGCATACGAACTGCTAGACGGAAATCTCCTTTTTCAAAGGCGAGAAGCTCATCTCCCTTTATCCTCACAATTCCCTGCCCTGTGCCCAGCCAGATCTGACCGTCCTGGTCTTCCAGCATACAGTAAACCGTTTTGTCTGGTAGTCCGTCTGCCAGGGTAATCTGCTGGAGGAAGTTTTTTCCTATCTGGAAAACACCCTTATCTGAACCTATCCACATATTCCCTCGGCTGTCTTCCAGAAAGTTGAATACGCTGATGGATAAGGGAAGAGCAGAGCCGTCTATCGTACTTCCATCGTATAGGAAAACACCTTTTTCTGTCCCTATCCATATTTGGTTATCAGAAGCAGTAAGCAATGCTTGTACAGATAGATCTGATGAGAGACCTTTAATTACGGTGTGATCCACCAGGACAGAATCCTTTTGGGGGTCTATGATGACGAGCCCTTGATCTTGAGTTCCTACCCAGATCAGGCTATCCTCGCTTTGCGTGATAGAAAGAATCTGCTTGCTGAGTTGTTCCACCTTTTCTCCCCAGTGAGTGAAAGAACGCCCATTAAACTGATATAGCCCCTGGTTGGTCCCTAACCAAAAAAGACCGTTTACATCTTCATATATACAAGCCACAAAGTCACTTTCCAGTCCCTGTTTTTTATCAAAGTTGAGGAAGCTCTTGCCATCGTATCTGCTAAGACCTCTTTGTGTACCGAACCAGAGGAAGCCTCGGTTATCTTGGACAATACTTCTGACCTGAGACTGTATCAGGCCCTCTGTGGTGGTAAAAGAGGAGATATTGTATACCTGTGAGAATAGGAGATGGGGGAGAAAGCCTACAACTAGCAGGATCATGAAAGGCCTAAGAAAGGAAAATCGAGAAAACATCATATGAAGTACCGAAAAGACTTGTATCCTCTAACTTACGAAAAAGGTGCCATTTGGGTCTTGGGTGGAGTATTTGTCTTTCCCTTTATATCTCATCCCGGTGTGTTTGTGGCGTATGGACTGAAGGGTCAGCTGGGATCTCTCGTGGAAAGCTGAGACCCCGGTTGACTCGCTTTCCTCCCCAGTAGCCTACCGGGGTGATAATTACATTTTTCTAGCTCTCTTTGCGACTTCGCGTCTCAGTGCGAGAAATTTTCACACAAAAGTGGAAAGCTGAGACCCCGGCTGACTCGCTTTCCATACCTAGTAGCCCTCCGGGGTGATATAGATTTAATGGCTTATGACTTACTCCAGAATAAGACTTCATGAGTTAAGTCCTGCCACTTAGGATTGAAGTTCGAAATCAAATCCACTTTCCATGATCTATGCCATCTTTTGAGTTGTTTTTCTCTGTGTACAGCATCTTGAATCCATTCGAACCCCTCAAAATAAACCAACTGTGTAAGCTTGTATTTGCTGGTGAACCATGATCCCTGGCCTTGTGAATGTTCCTCTATTCTTCTTGGTAGATTTTGAGTAACCCCCACATAAAATACTGTTCTTCTCGAATTGGTTAAAACATAGACATGAGCATAGTACTGTAGTAATTCGTTAAGGTTGAAGGGCATAAATATGAAAGGCTTATACTTCTCAATCATTGATTGAAATTTTTTCATAAAGTATCCTATTCCTATCATCCCGGTGTGTTTGTGGCGTATGGACTGAAGGGTCAGCCGGGATCTTTTGTGGAAAGCTGAGACCCCGACTGACTCGCTTTCCTCCCCAGTAGCCCACCGGGGTGATAACTATATTTTTTTACTTCTTTTTCGCGTCTTAGCATGATCAATTTTCACGCAAAGGCGCAAAGCTGCCAAAATTTCTAAAAGGTATGGACCTCCTTGGGGTGGCGCTTCACATATGTGCGGATGATGCGGTGGACATCAGGACTTTCTTCCTTGAATGGAATATTTTCCACTAACTCAGCTGGGGAGAGACTTAGCATTTCTTCGTCCACATAGGTGTAGCCTTGGTAAACCCCTTCCTTTATGCAGACAATGCTTCTTTCCTGATAATTACGGCCCTCAGATATGATGAGAAAGTTGATGTGCTGGGTTTTGCCATAGTTCATTTGAGAAATGGCTTCCCTCACTCTTTCATTATAACTTTCAGGGTCTTCTTCACCCACACAGGCACCCTGACAGAGATGAAGTTGGTAATGAAAACAGCGACCGCTTCCTTTTTCTAGCCCACACAATTTAAGGCAAAGCTCTTGCTTATTTGTCCTACTCTGAAGTGAGCCTTCCGCCTGCCCTGCTGTAGGGAAGTAAGCTACTGGGTTTTCTTGGTGATCTTCCAGCTTTCCGGCAAAAAGCTCTATGTATCCCTCTGCATTTACGAAGGAGAATACGCCTGCCTGAAATACTTTCCGCCTTTGTGCTCGGTTAAAGGTAGGCTGGAGAGCTTTAATGTCTTCATTTTCCCGTAGGAGCGCCATGATCTCACTACCTGTCAACTCAAAGCTAATGTCATGGATTCTCTCCAGCATTCTCATGCTTCTCTTCGTCAGATAGGCTGACTGAAAATGCTGTATGATACGCTTACGGATGTTATTGCTCTTACCTGTGTAGATGACCTTCCCCTCCTGATCATGGAAGTAGTAAACGCCTGTTTCCTCTGGCAGTCCCTTAAACACTTCCGGATTAAGGTGAGGCGGAAGCTTAGACAGTTTAAGTTCTGCAGACAAAGCATCATCAAAGGTATCACTGGCTTCATTTAGCAGTCTTTTGAGCAACTCCAGGGTAGCTGCTGCATCACCGGCTGCTCTATGTCTGTTTTCTATGGTAATCCCCAAGTTCTTGCACAACTTGCCTAGGCTGTAGGATGGAAAACCCGGTATCAGCTTTTTGCTGAGCTTGACGGTACAGAGTTGTTTTCTGGAAAAAGTATAGCCCAGCTGCCTAAATTCTTTCTGGATAAAGCTATAGTCGAAACGTACATTGTGGGCCACAAAAATGCTCCCCTCCGTAATCTGTACGATCTGCTTGGCTATCTCATAAAACTTGGGTGCATGGGCCACCATATCATTGGTGATACCGGTAATGCGGGTAATTTCCTGTGGGATATGCCTACCGGGATTAATCAGTGATTCAAACTGGTCTATCAGTTTTTCTCCATCAAACTTGAATATGGCAATTTCCGTAATCCGATCTCTTTTAGGATCTCCACCAGTGGTCTCTATGTCTATGATGGAATAGACCGGCATGGGCTGAACTTTTGTTAGTAAAGGGAGAAGTAAATTACCCACAATAAACTAAAAATCATAGGAAAGCTAAATAAATTAGGGTTTGTACTAAAAAATAAAGCCACGGCTTAGCATGGCTTTATGAAGTATTGTGTATGATGTGTGTATGCTTAGAATATCTCTAGCTGAGAAAAGAAGTACGAAGCTTCAATCTGTGCATTCTCATCTGAGTCTGAACCATGGATGGCATTGGCCTCAATAGACTCTGCATATAGGGCACGGATAGTCCCTTCGGCAGCTTCCTTAGGGTTAGTAGCACCAATTAGTGTTCTAAAATCAGCAACAGCATTGTCTTTTTCTAGCACCATAGGAACACATGGGCCACTACTCATAAATGAAACCAGGTCATTATAGAAAGGTCTTTCTTTGTGAACAGCATAAAACCCTCCTGCAGTACGACTATCTAACTGAACCATTTTCATGGCCTTGATAGAAAATCCTGCTGAAAGAATGTGATCAATAATTTTTCCGGCATGGCCGGCAGCAACAGCGTCGGGCTTAATAATTGTTAAAGAGATTGTTCCGCTCATAAAATTGTGGGTGGTTCGAACGTTAATCGATTATGGTAAAAATTGTTGTGTCGAATTTACTCGCCGGGAGAGTACTGTTTTTTCTTCTGAGAGGCAAATATAATTCGTCGCAAAAGTATCATTCCCTAAGTGATAATCCAATTTTCCCATCTAAATTTCAATTCGTAATTTCACAGACTTTTGTAGCTACCAGCATAAAAAATTTATCATTTGCATCTATATGGAAGGGATTTTAAGTACGCAGCAGGAACTAGCAGGAATGCAACATATTTCTACCTTGAAAGAATGGCTGGAGAGCCCCAAAAGAATTGCTATCACCACCCACCAAAGACCTGATGGAGATGCGATAGGTTCTTCTCTGGGACTATATCATTTCTTAAAGGATTCAGGACACAAGGTAAAAATCATTGCTCCCACTGATTATGGGGAAAACCTAAAATGGCTTCCCGGTAAGGAAGACATCATTATAGGACCAGATGATCCTGATATGGCTAACTGGAACTTTGAGAGTGCTGACCTGATTTTCTGTCTGGATTTTAACGCCCTCAGCAGAATTAATGAGTTTGAGGACACGGTAAGGTATGCTGAGGGGAAAAAGATCATGGTAGATCATCACCTGGAACCGGAAGGTTTCAGTGATATAGATTTCTGGGACCATACGGCGTCCTCCACAGCAGAAATGGTCTTTAGGATGATTACCGCATTAGGAGAGACTGATAAGATCAGTACTGACGCTGCTGAAGCTATTTACATGGGTGTCATGACAGACACGGGGTCTTTCCGCTTCACTACCACTACACCGGCAGTACACAGAATGATTGCGGTGTTACTGGAAAAGGGAGCTAATAGTAACAAGATCCACGATAGAATTCACGGTAATTCTACGGAGAACAGGTTGAGGTTTTTCGGTTACTGTCTATCTAACTGTCTGTTCATTCTCCCGGAATTAAAGACCGCTTATATCAAGGTGGATAAGTCAGTCTTTAAGGAATTTTACATCAAACCTGGAGAAACAGAGGGATTGGTGAATTACGCCCTGGGCATAAAAAACGTCAATTTAGGGATACTGCTTACTTCTCAGGATGATATAGTAAAATTCAGCTTCAGAAGTAGAGAAGAAGTTTCCGCTAGCGAACTGGCTAAACAGTTTGGAGGTGGAGGACACTTCTACGCTGCAGGTGCCAGGATTATCGGTAATCTGGAGGAAGCAGAGGAAAAGCTACTTGCCTTACTTGAAGAGAATAAAGAAATGTTACTCAAATAGGTCAATGACCCATAACTTTATGATAAAATACAGAATAATATCTTGCTTGCTGGCCACTGCTTTATTCGCTTGTACTGAACCTGCAAGCCAGGAGAACGCAGCTGAGCAATCCGATGAGACTCCTTCAGCAGCTGCCACTAACAGTTCTACAAACACTACGGATGATTTACCAGTTCCTTATGTAATCGCAGACTCTTCAGCTTTTGAAGATCTAGGTGCAGGGATAAAAATGTATGTGATTGAGAGAGGGAATGGGGTAATTCCCAAGACTGGGAGTAATGTGGTCATCAACTATGAAGGGAGGCTAATAGACGGGACTGTGTTTGATGGTTCATTTGATAAGCCCGGTTTGATGGACTTTAACCTGAATCAGTTAATTCCCGGCTGGCAGGTGGCCCTGACAGCTGTGGAGACAGGCTCAAAAATACAGGTAGTTATCCCTCCGGACATGGGCTATGGAGAAAGGGGACAAGGGAGTATCCCTCCTAATGCGACCCTGGTTTTTGATATCCATCTGGTAAGCACCTATTGATCTCCCCAAAACTCTCCTAAATAAAGGGGAGTATGACGGTAGGAGGAGCCTGCTTTTGGTATTGTGAGAAATCAATCACCTATGTAAATTATGGTAGTGTGCATGAACACTGGGTTGTATAAGAAGAGAGAATGTCTACACAAACTAATTGCTGATCCGATGAAAAAACTGTTGACGCTGTGTTTATTGGGATTAACGCTGATAAGCTATGCCCAGGAGAAAGAGATGGAAGATAAGAGAGCCCCTGGCGGCTTTATTTTCAATGCTCAGATGACTACCAGTGGAGTAGGAGTGAGCCTGAATTATCTCTTCGGTAAACCCAACCTTCAGTGGAATTTGGCCATCAGAGGAAACTCCATCCGCAGTAACAGAGAGAACATCATAGATTCCGCTTATGGGGATCAGGGCAAGAAATATGTATATGGAAAGATGAACTATTTCTTTGTACTGGCTCCCACAGTAGGGATTCAACATAATGCATTTCCTGCCAGAAAAGGGAATATAATGGATGTGAGTGTAGGAATTAATGTAGGCCCATCTGTAGGCCTTACCACTCCCTACTATGTAGAAGTATTTAACCCGGTACCGGGAAATGCTTTTTATGGAGTGAGAGAGAAAGCTGCCTATGACCCTGCTATTCACGCTTATAATGACATTATAGGGCGTGCAGGCCTATTCAATGGGGAATTTGATTTTAATACTAGTATTGGAGCTCATGTGAGGGCATATGCCTTATTAGACTTTGCCAGAGCGTATAAATATGTAAGTGGATTTGAAGTAGGAATCAATGCAGATATCTATGGTGATCCTATTGAAATCGTAGCCTCACAAGAGAGATTTGAGAATCAGAGTACCTTCATTTCAGCTACCATAGGTATCATCATTGGAAACAGGTGGTAATTTCTCACTTTCCGGAAACCTAATTTAACGAGGATTGGTTCTATTCGTATTAGCTTATATGAACATTCTCAGGTAATTTTACCGGAAGCTTAGGAGGAAATATGTCAATAGTAATAGAACAGGAAACGCTAACCAGCAAAAACCTACCCGGAGATGGTCCCAGGCCCAAGTGGTTAAGGGTAAAACTCCCTTATGGGGATGCATATACGGAAGTCAGGTCCATCATAGATAATAATAAACTCCATACAGTTTGCGAAAGTGCCCGTTGTCCTAATATGGGAGAATGCTGGGGTGCCGGAACGGCTACCTTTATGATACTGGGGAATACCTGTACCAGGTCATGCTCCTTTTGTGCGGTAGCTACTGGGAGACCTAAAGAGTTAGATGTGGACGAGCCATATAGAGTAGCAGAGGCAATTAAAACCATGCGTATTAAGCATGCTGTACTGACTTCAGTAAACAGAGATGAACTGGCTAACAGGGGGATGGATATATGGGCTTCTACAGTTAGAGAAACCTACAGGCTCTCTCCAGAGGTAACCATAGAGACCCTGATTCCTGATGTAAAAGGGAACTGGGAATCTTTAAAAATGATTACTCGTGAGAAACCTGAGGTCATCTCACACAATATGGAGACCGTAAAAAGGTTATACAGACGGGTACGACCACAAGCCAAATATTACCGAAGCCTGGAACAAATTAAAAGAACTAAGGCTGAAGGAATAAGAACCAAGTCTGGCTTTATGGTAGGCCTTGGGGAAACGGTAGAAGAGGTGTACGAAATTTTACGGGACTTAAAAGCACATGAGTGTGATGTGGTAACCATAGGTCAATACCTGCAACCCACTAAGATGCACCTCCCGGTTCATGAATTTGTGCATCCAGATTTATTTGAACATTACAAAGAATATGGCTTATCTCTGGGAATAGACTTTGTAGAAAGCGGCCCACTGGTAAGATCTAGTTATCATTCTGAGCGCCACCTTTAGGAGGAATCTGGCAGACATCTGACTGGCAGAGAGTTCAGAGGAAATATATACCCTATGAAGAGACTGATCCTTTCGAATCTCATCTGTATCGTAGTCACTGTTTGGGCCTTTACTACTGCCTCGGCCCAATATAATTGGCGTAGCCTGGGTCCTGATAACCTGGGTAGCAAGACCAGGACGCTCGCCTTTACTGCCAATGGTCAATTATTAGCCGGATCTGAAGGGGGAGGGCTTTGGTCTTCCCAAGACAAAGGTCTCTCATGGCAAAGAGTGGAAGGATATACAGGTAATCCTAATATTACTTCTATAGCGGTAGATGGCAATAGAATTTTGGTAGGTACAGGAGCTGTTTCTTTCTCTATTTCTCCTTATGCGGCTATATTAGGAAGTAGCTATGACTTCAGCGCTGCCCCTGAAGGCTTTATCGGATCTACAGGATTGCCGGGAGCGGGGGTATATGTGTCCACAGATGATGGTGCCAGTTGGTCAAACACAAATGCCACTACCCAAGCACCTTTTGGAGCAGGTACCTTGAATTTTCAGGGCGCCTTTGCCAGTATTCAAAAGATTGCCATTTCTAACGGAAGAGCTTTTATAGCTACCAGAAGTGGATTGTACTACTCTGATGATCCTAACCTGGCATGGGTACTCCCTGCAACAGGTACCAGAGCAGAATTTATAGAAGAAACTTTCTTTGATATAGCTGTAGGAGCAGACGGCAAAGTCTTTGCCGGGACGGCGGATTCAGTTTATGTATCCAGTGATAATGGGGGCACATTCCGATCTATAGATGATCCAGCCCTTTTTGATCAGGGAAGATTTTCCTTCCAAAGAACAGCCATAGCAGTGGCTCCCTCTGATCCTAATACCATTTACATAGCCGGAAATAGAAATAATGGGGAGTTAAGTGGAATTTGGAGATCTGATGATAACGGTAATAGCTGGAGAAGATATGCCCAGAGTGGAAACCCTGGATTTACGCCCTTGGGAAGTTCAGGAAGGGACGCTTTCACCTTAGCTGTATTCCCGGATAATGTAGATGAACTGATAGTAGCCGGGAATGCATGGTACACTTTTACCCTGGAGAATGGTTGGATTCAAACTGCTCAGCATTTTGTTCCTGCCTTTGACAGTTATCTGCCTACCAATATTTATCAGGTAGTCTTTGATCCTTCTGATTCACAGACGCTATTCATAGCTACTGAAGGTCAGGTAGCCCGTTCTACAGATAGGGGAGAATCTTTCAGCCTAAAAAGTAAGGGCTATGAGGCAGGACTCACTTACAGTGCTGCTGGCGTAGTCATAGACCAGCAAGATGCCGTCCTGGGAAGTACAGCTTCACAGGGGATTATCTATAATCAACTATTCAACTCTAATTTACCAAGTCAGCAAGGCTTCAATGAAGTATTTCCTTCTAATCAGGGACTTATAAGAGGGTATTATGTGTATCCAGGAGCTATTATTGGCCAGGGAAATGATCAGGGCTTAATCAGGTCATTCTCCTTTGGAGAAACCTTTGAAGCCTTTTATGGATTTCCTGTGATTCCTGGTGTTCGTGGTCTTACAGATGCCGCCGGGGATAGCCTCATAGATAGAAGTAGTCCTACCATAGAAGGAAGTGGATTGCTGGATAATGGAGGGGTAATTAGGACGCCTTTCATCATTGATGAAAGTATTCCTGATGCAGTACTGGATGCCGGTAAAGATGTGATACAGTCAGTGTCTGACCATTTTGTGTTCTTCTGTAGCAAGAGATTTGTATGGCTGGTCCAGAATGCCATAGGGAGTCCGGATGGTTTGCAACCTAACTGGAACCGCCTGACAAATATTCTGGCAGATGGAGATGAATTTCTGACGGCTATTACCGTTTCTGGAGATGATACGCATACCGTATATGTGGGGACTAGTAAGGGGAATCTGTTCAGGATTACGGAAGCCCACGACCTCGCAAATTTTGATGCGAATACAAACGTAACCCAAATCAATGTCCCTGGAAGTAACCTGCCTAATGGGAGGTCTATTTCAGCTTTAGCGGTAGACCCATCTAATCCGGCAAGGCTTGCAGTAGCTTATGGGGCGTATGGAGGTGATGTAAATGGCTTTCCTTCCTTTATTTGGTTTACAGAGACAGTAACTACTTCTCCTTTCTTCACGCCTATTCCAGGCGCTCTCCCTAAAGAGCCTATTTATGCCCTAGCTTTTGCTGAAGATCCTGCTACAAACCAACAAGTTCTTCTCGCAGGATTGGAAAGTGGCCTCTATTCAGGGAGAAATATCGTCTTTGGATTTGCAGAATGGACCACTGAGTTTGGGCCTTCCAGAGGAAACGTTCCTGTGTATGACATCTATGTGAGAAGATACAGAGCAGAAATCACCAATGAGGAAACCCAAGACTTCCGGCTGCAGAGAGATAATACTGTTTTTGTAGCTACGCACGGAAGAGGCATTTGGACTACTTCTGATTTAATGATCAATCAGGTAGATATAGATCCCATAGAAGAAGAACTTACCAATATCAATCAAGTCTCACTATTCCCAAATCCATCCGTTGAAGAACCCAACCTAAGGGTAGCTACTGAGGAAGGGGCAGAATTGGCGTGGAAGCTATATGCCATTGATGGGAGAGAAATCTCTTCTAATAAAGTATCTTTTGGGCGTGGAGCTTTCCAAACTACCTTACCTGTAGAGAACCTGAGCCCAGGCGTTTATGTACTGGAGACTGAATTAGCGACTGAGGAGGCCCGCTATACTCAAACAATCAAGTGGGTAAAACAGTAACATTAGCAGGGAGCATCATGTAAGAGCCTTTCTTTTAAGCAGTTTACGGAGCTGATACATTTGTGGGCATCTGTCTGGATCCTAGCTATATCCGTATGTAAGGTTGTAGGCTTAAGAAGAACAGATTTAGGGGAAAAGCCTTCTAGTTTTGTGAATTGTAACAGGATAACTAGCGTTTAGCCTAGCTATTTTTCATGAGAATAAGGCTTAAGCTTACGTAGAACGGTAGAAAAAATGGGAAGCTATGCTTACCTTGAATTGGGTTTAGATATTCTAAGAATACATGAAGACATTAGTGCTTTGTAGGCATGCAAAATCGGATTGGCCTGAAGGCGTCCAGGACATTCGGAGGCCCTTGAAAAAAAGAGGGATCAGGGATGCTCATTACCTGGGAGAAATTCTGGCTAACCAAGAGTTTTATCCTGACTTAGTCGTTACCTCTCCTGCTACCAGAGCCTACAGCACTGCACGTATCATTGCCTCTCAGGTAGGCTATGTTGAGGCAGACTTAAAAGTGGTAGAGTCTATCTACTATGAAGGGGCCGGACATATGCTTTCTTTCGTACAAGAAATTCCCGATGAAGTGAATACGCTGATGATCTTTGGGCATAATCCTACCATGGAAAATGCTGTGAGGCATCTACTCCAGATGGGGTCGGCTTTTAGCATGCCCACCAGTGCCATGGCGTGTATGGAATCCTATGTAAACTCCTGGGCGCAGTTTGATCCTAGAAACACCTATCTACGTTGGTTACTGATTCCCAGGTTGATCCGCAAAGATGACTAGCGCATCATTTGAGCAAGCTTGAGTTCTATGATTCTTTCTTCTGGATCAAAAGGAGCTAAGGAATCCATCCCCAGTCCTTTCACAGCTGCATGAATTAATTCATCTTCGTTTGCTGTTGGTGTGTCTTTAGAAAAATATCTTCCTGCTTCCAGCATAGAGGCTAAGGGAACTAAGCCTATCAACTCTGATCCGCTTACTTGAAGTCCCCTTTTCTCAGCTGCGTCAGAAATAGACAGAAAGGCTTGTAAGAGGTCGGTTTGTTGAAGTCGGGTTACATTGGTAGATACCTGCGCAAGCTGATATTCTTCCATATACCATCCTATGGCCTTTACCCCTTTACAACTTCCAGGGATGTTAGTCGTTTTGCCAGTTTTAGGGTCTTTGACCTTTCTTCCGCTTTCTCTGACGTCTTTGGCTACTTCATGAGCCAGTTTGGCGTCTTTGGTATTGAGGTTGACGTTGTAAGCCAGCATGAGCTCCCTGGCTCCTATGGCTGTTTGGCCGGCTTTTTTGTGGTAGATTTGTGGTCCAAAATCAGGTTTCCATTCTTCTGTAAATACGCGCTCAGCTATTCCTTCGTATTCTCCTTTTCTGATGGAAGCCAGAGAGGTTCGGGTAGGTGAGGAAGCAGATGCTTCATACAGGTAGACCGGAATCCCCAATTCTTCTCCTACGCGTTTCCCTAGCTTCCTGGCCAGGATATCAGCTTCTGCCATACTTAGGTTTCCTAAAGGAACCAGCGGACATACGTCTGTAGCTCCCATACGCGGGTGAACGCCTGTATGCATCTCCATATTGATCAGCTCTACGGCAGCCTGAATTCCTCTAAATGCTGCCTCCACCACAGCCTCAGGTTCTCCTGCAATGGTCATGACCGTCCTATTGGCTGATTCTCCTATATCCTGGTGTAATAGGTAAGCTCCTTCCACGGATGATAGTACTTCAGCTATAGTCTGAATAATGGCAGAATCATTGCCCTCACTAAAATTGGGAATACATTCTAGCAGCTTTTGAGAAGACATTATTGTCATGAAGTAAACCTTTTTCTGCAAGTAAAGTAGAAACCAAACATAAGCTAATAATGTAAGCAGAAGTTTATACAGAGGTAATCCTCAATAATTATATTTACTTTTCCCCGCCATTCTACGTTTAGAAGTTAGGTGATGATAGAACAGAAAAAACTTCTAGTCTTTGATTTTGATGGTACCATAGCCAATACTCCCATTATTGCTATGAGGATCGTCAATGAGTTAAGTGAGGAATTTGGGTTTAGAGAGATAAGTGCAGAAGAGTTTGGCGCGCTGAAAGAGAAAAAAATCCCTGAGATTAAGAAATTGACAGGGATCTCTTGGTGGAGAGTTCCTACCCTGATAAATCGCGCCAGAGAGCAGTTTAAATTTCACATAAAGGATGTACCCCCTGTAGAAGAAATGCAGGAAGTTATCAGTACACTACATGATAGAGGGTATCACCTAGGCATTCTCACTTCTAATACCAAGGAAGCTGTAACATCCTTTCTGAATCTTCACAAAATAGATCATATAGAGTTTATCAAAGCGTCTAAATCCTTATTTGGGAAAGGGAAAGACCTGAAGAAAATCCGGAAGAAAAGTGGCTTCAAGAAATCTGAAGTAGTGATGATAGGAGATGAGGCCAGAGATATCAAAGCTGCACGTGAAGCAGACGTAGATGCTGTGGCTGTTACCTGGGGGTTTCACTCCCGTAAAACCTTGGAAAAGGAAGCCCCTACTTATACCGTTAAAACCCCTCAAGAATTGTTGGCCCTTTTTCCTCCTAGAGAGCTGGCCTTGGCCACGGCCTAGCATGACAATTCATGACATCTCTTTACCATTTGAGATATAACACTCTTATTATCAGTTGGTTAATTGTATAAAAACTAATTGATATGAGAAATATAATTCTTTCCTTTCTGCTCCTATTTTTTATTGAGACAGTGGGCGCAGACAACATTCCGTTTTCATTAAAGAATAATACGCCCAGGTCTATTTACCTACTCATTCCTGGCGTAATGAACCCTAATTTATCTCCTTTCTCATGGAGCGGAGTCAGTCTGGAAGAGGGGCAGAAAATCTATTTTGTGTTTAAGGGAGAACAGTATGTGTTACTGGAAGTAGATGCAACGCTAAGGGACAAAAGAATTTCTGTAAATAGACTTATTAAGAAAAGAAAGAAGGAGCTTGGACTCAAGTAGATAAGCTCACTTTAGGGTCTTCTGCACCTTCATCAGATAATGCCTGTTTCAACCTGCGTATATAGGCCTCCTGCTTTAGTAAGTCCTTTCCTGAAATACTGGCTTTCTTGATAGCGGAAAGCTTGGGAAAACGGAATCTGCCATGGGCATATGAGTACATCCATGTTAGGTCAAGCATATTGAAAGCTGAGTTGAAATATACCATGGAATCTGCCTTCTGAATGGTAAACCCAAGTTTCTCTGCTGTTCTTTCAGAAAAGAAATAGGAACTACCTGAAATGACCAGACTATCAGGAAGGTTACCTGTTTTTATTTCCTGAATGATCTGGAGAAGGCCTTCCAGGTAGTACTTGAGTATGAGCTTTTTGGCAGCAGATCCTGCTTTTACTTTCCGCATGAGGAATAAGTAATCAAAAGAGGTTCCATTATGGAGATCGTACAATTTCTTATTGGGACTGTATACTAACAGCATGGGAGAGAGATA
>JBCDBC010000011.1:0-15709 GCA_039184535.1 Bacteroidota bacterium
GTCCAATTTTCCTGGAATAGCTAATCTATCTTCCTACGTATTTTATTTACCAACAAGTGAAAAACATAGTGAATATAGAAGTAAATATTTTCATGAGCCACAAAGCATGGCTTGGAGGTCATACAAAGAATGGAATTGGGAAATAGTACAAGATTCACCAATAGAAGAAAGAATAGCTTTTAAAACCTTATTAGGACAATTTAGACAATTACCTTTTCAAACTTTTGCAACAAAGGGTAGATACTTTCCATCGTTCTCGAATAGTACTGGCTCACCAATAATAGGTGCCGAAGAGGGTTATGTTGATATTGGATTATCTAATCAGCTGGGTTTGTCTCTACTACCTGCCTATTTCCCAATTTCAAGTTCCCCAAGTGCCATAGTATCTATAGATAAGGGTGCTTTATTAGTTTCCAGTAATTTAAAAATAGGGGATAATTTTTTACTCCCAAAAGTCTTTAGTGAAGGATACTCTGATTCTACATATTTTAGAATTCCCCCTTTAAAGATTAGCTCACAAAGGGCTAAGTAACTATCAGCGATAATTTCTAACAACAAACAAATTCCTAGTGTAGCTAAGAGCCTTACTCCTCATCCGGTAAGCGACCTATCCTCAATCCCTTCGCTAATTCGTAGAGAATCCCATTTACGATGGCATACTTAACAGACTCTCCCTCATAGAGGACGAAATTAGGCGTGAAGCCAAGATCCATCCCACTAACTTTAGGGCTATCCGGCAGGCTCAAGGATAAAGGAAAATGGGGCCTGATGGGTTCTGTAGGAAATTCTTCTACCACAGCACTCGTATAGCCTGAAGCCAAAAGCTCCTGAATTTTCTCGGGAGAAATGTCTCCTACATCTTTAAAGGCGTCAGGATACATTTTGCCTTCTATCCATCTTAGATTGCTGGCATCTACTTCTTGGTAGCCAAAGTAGGTAGAAAGATCCCCTAATTCAGCTACTCTCCCTTCCAAAGAATAGTCTCTGTACATATTGGTCTGGTTCTCCTGGTAGTATAGAGCCATATCTACCTTGTATTCTATGTCATGCTGCTTGATGGTCATATTCCTGATGAGCACATCAAAGAGCCTCCTCTGATTGAAAGGAAGCGCATTATACACCTTGGGAGAAGCCTTTCTGTAAGATTTATTGGCTATACCATGAAAAGAACTCATTAGCGCAATGAAGTTCATCTTGCGGATAAACTGTTTTTCACGGTCGTTTCTGTACCCTCCGCATTCTATGAGGACAGTACTGGTCCCCCACTTTTGGATGTTATCCCCAAAGGCCCTGGGTTCGTAGGTATCATCGTACTTCCCAATCTTCCCACCCATGTATGGATCCAGCACCTCACACATATAGCTAATGAGCTTGATCGCATTCTTCCTGACTGGATTGATGTCTTTCCCCACATTATAGGCAGGGGCTAAAAAGGAAAGAGTAGCTGTATTAGCGGAATTCCCGGCAGAATAGGCTCTTCCCTGATCATGTAAATTGAATCCAAATTCAGCATCCAGTTCATCTCGTATTTTCTTGAGAATTCTCCCTTCTGGTGTTTGTAACCTTTGGGCATCTCTGTTGATATCTATATCCTGCACATTTCTTCTTTTGTAGCGTTCCGCTCCATCAGGATTCAGCATGGGTACAAAGTGGAGGGTTACTTTGCTAAGGAGTTCCCGCTTCCATTCTTCAGCGGTGGTTTCCTGAGTAAAGAATTGGAAGATGTCCATGATGGCCATGGTAGCTGTAGGCTCATTTCCGTGCATTTGGGACCACATGAGGATATCTACAGGTCCTGTCCCTATGCTCAGATGGTAGATTTCTCTCCCCTCTACAGATTTACCAAGTGTTTTCAGGCTAAAGAGTGGGTGAGCAGCCGCTTCCTTGATGATGGGCACTATTTCCCTGTGTTTAAATCTTCTGTCCTTAATCCGGGGATCTTTGTATGTCTCGTAGGAGGAAAGAATTCTGCTGAGATCTTCATCCCTTTGGGCGTGAGAAAAGGATATAGCCGTCAGTAGAATACTGAAAGTTAGAAGTAGGGTTTTCATGATATTGGTTCTTTGCGCCTTCGCGACTTGGCGTGAATAATTTCTCACGCAAAGACGCAGAGCCGCTAAGTTTGAATTAAGAATTACTGAAATAAGGCTCCTTGTGCTAAGAGCTTGACGCCATCTTCTTGATTAGCGAGGCGCTTGGTACGTATATATCTGCCTTTGTTAAACTCATCATAGTTAGGGGAATCAGGATTCATACTCCCGATCTTCACTCTACCGGAGGCATGGATGAAATCCCCATCTCCTATCCACATACCTACGTGAGAAATTCTCTCTTTCTTCTCTGGAGTAGCTGCTCTTCCAAAAAAGAGTAAATCTCCGGGGATAAGCTTATCAAATTCTCCCACCTCATCTATCAATTCTCCCGCATGGACCTGCTGGGAAGCATCTCTGGGGATGATGTAGCCATGCATGAGATAAACCGTCTTGGTGAATCCACTACAGTCCATACCTTTACTGGAAGTACCTCCCCATAGATATGGAATACCCATAAGGGTCTTAGCTGTTTCTACCATGTCCTCTGGCTGAGCTGCTACTGTCCCCAACCACTTATCAAAGGGAACGGCTTCTGTCTTTATCACCCTGGCTTCACGACCATCCGGAAATGCTACGAAGTAGTACAGTGGATCTTGACCGGTTAGCTCCAGGATATCTCCCATCACCAGGTCCCCTACCCGCTTATCTGAATTAGCGAATAGCTTCCCATCTCTTTCCAAGGCAAAGCCATTGGTCTTCATATAGATCATTTTAGGGGCTTGCATGAAGGCTGCATATCTACTTTCATCCATTAGGCAAATTCCTCCACGATCTACCCAGCCCAAATAATCATCAGGCGTCTGAACCAGATAGAAATCCCCTTCTTTCTTGAGAACTTTCACAGGCATACCCAACAAAGCCTGAGTGGCTAACTCTGCACTATGCTTAGGATTACTTCTGATATTAGCCACCGAAACCTGAATTACACCCTGTGTTTTTCCTGCTAATCCAGGATCAGGTAAAACTCTCAAAGAGTCCACAATAGCAATCCCTTTCTCAGCTAAGAGGCTCAGGGTTTTCTCTTTAGCTTCAGGCATATCCGTTTCTCCTTTCAGGATCAACTCCCCTCCACGCTTCACAATTTCTGGCTTATATAGAGCTACTCGCTTATCTGGTGCATATTCCGAACGTACTTCTTCCAGAATAGCATCCGTTTTCGAGGCACTAGGTTGGCAGGCTACAACTACTGCCATGCTGACTAACAGAATTAATTTTCTCATCATAGTTCTACCTAAGTAATGGTAGGAGCGAAAATACTCATATGAATACTGCCTCTGCAAATCCGGGAGAAAACAGTTATTCCCTGAAGAAAATTTACTTACTTTAAGCCTAATAGGTCTAAAAGCCTATTCGGCAATACAAACAAAGGATATTAGTTTATAACTCATGAACCGTTCATCACTCCTACTTCCATTTAGTTTATTACTGACAGCATTATTTATTTTTCCTTCCCTGGAAGCCCAAATCAGGAAAAAAGATATTCCGGCCATCCACTCAAATATAAAGGTAGATGCGCTAGGTGTTTATGTAGAGGTGGATGGAGAAAAAGTGTACGAGTCTCTCAGACCCGCCCAATATACCCTGGAACAATTTAGAGGAAACCCCAAGGGATCAGGCAAAGGCATCAGCCTAAACTTTAACATGCCTAAACTGGCAGGAACGGTTTACTTCGGTTTTATCCCTTATGGAGATTCTAAGCACCCCTACCCCGTTTATTTCAAAAGATCAGCTGACATTCTGGGTGGACAAGCCTTCATCAACATCAAAGATCAGATGAGTGGCGTCTATGACATGATAGGATGGGCAAAGAATCAGAAAGGAACCATAGGCTATAGAGTATTGGACATAAACGGAAAGATCCTGTATGATGGGAAGGTTTCCTTCACCGGTAATGGCCCTTTTAAAGTAGTTCCTACCATAGTGGAAGGCCCTTTTGTGAACCTACTCACTTCTAATGGTGCGACGATCTCCTTTGATCTACATGAGAAGAGTAAGGCTTCAATCATGATTGATGGGAAGACCATTGAAAGTGATAATGTAACACATCATGAAATTAAGATTGACGGACTGGCTCCAGATAACAAATATAATTACACCGTCAAAGTTGGAGAGATAGAGCAAACTTATGCCTTAACAACGGCTCCTGAAGCAGGTACCAGAAAACCATTCACTTTCTCTTATGCCAGTGATTCCAGAAATGGAAATGGAGGTGGAGAAAGAAATGTATATGGAGCCAACTTCTACATCATGAAGCGCATCATGGCCTTGAATTCTCTCAAGGAAATCTCCTTTATGCAATTCTCAGGAGACCTTATCAATGGCTACCTGAATTCTCCTGAAGAAACAGACTTACAGTATGCTAACTGGAAAAGATCTATAGAATCCTTTGCCCACTACTTCCCTGTATACGTGAGTATGGGTAACCACGAAGCACTCATGAGAACCTTCTCTAATGGGAAGAGAATCTTTACCGTAGATAGATTCCCTTACGAGACAGAATCTGCTGAAGCGGTATTCAACAGAAACTTTGTGAATCCTACCAATGGACCTGATAGTGAGGACGGCGCTTCTTATGATCCTGATCCCAAAAATATGGATTTCCCTCCTTATAAGGAGAATGTATTCTACTATACCTATGATAATGTAGCTGTGGTAGTTATGAACTCAGACTACTTTTATGCGCCTTCAACTCCTTCTATTCCGGTTACCAGTGGAGGCTTACACGCCTACATCATGGACCAACAATTGGCATGGTTCAGTCAGACTATAGAAACGCTGGAAGCTGATGCCAACATAGATCATATCTTCATCACTCAGCATACGCCTTTCTTTCCTAATGGTGGTCACGTAAGGGATGATATGTGGTATAGTGGTAACAATGATTACAGAGCTTATGTAGCCGGAAAGCCTCTGGCAAAAGGGATTATTGAGCGTAGAGACGAATTACTGGACATAGCCGTTAATAAAAGTGAGAAGGTGATAGCTATTCTCACTGGTGATGAGCACAATTATGCCAGAACTGAGGTAGGTCCTGATACAGAAATTTATCCAGAAGGATATCTGGCTAGTAAAATTCAACTCTCCCGAACCATCTACCAAATCAATAATGGAGCTGCTGGTGCGCCTTATTATGCGCAGGAGCAAACGCCATGGACACCAAAAGTAAGCGGGTTCACTACCCAAAATGCCTTGGTATTCTTCCACGTAGATGGAAAAAGCATAGAGATGGAAGTACGAAATCCTGACACCCTCGAAGAAGTAGATAAAATCACCCTAAGATAAATCCCAGGCAAACGACAAATATTTAACTCCTCAATAAATTGATAGAATCCGTGGCAAGTACGTCACCTCTGCTCGATATTACCTCTGAGTGGGTAGAAAGTATCATTTCTACCTTAAGTCAGGAAGAACGAATAGCTCAGCTTATACATGTAGCTGCCTACTCTAACAGGGATGATGCCCACAGAAAGAAAATCAGTGATCTGGTCTATACCCATGGGATAGGTGGTCTTACCTTTTTTCAGGATGATCCTGTTAAACAGGCTGAACTTACCAACTACTACCAGGAAAAGGCAAAGGTACCTCTCATGATTTCCATAGATGGAGAATGGGGATTAGCCATGCGTCTGAAGAATGTACCTGCCTTCCCTTATCAAATGCTGTTGGGGGCACTTCCTAAGGATAAACTGATCTATCAGATGGGGCAGGAAATAGCACGTCAGTGTAAAAGATTGGGGATACACGTCAATTTTGCGCCTGCCATAGACGTAAATAATAATCCCAATAATCCTGTCATCAACTTCCGCGCTTTCGGAGAAGATAAAGAGAGAGTATCCCAGAAAGGCATCAGTTATATGTGGGGACTACAGGATCACAATGTGTTAGCTAGTGCCAAGCATTTTCCGGGGCATGGAGACACAGATGTAGATTCTCATTTTAACCTTCCGGTCATCCCCCATAAAAGAGAAAGGTTGGAGGATGTGGAATTATATCCCTTTAAGGAGCTAATCAGCCATGGCGTAGGAAGTGTGATGGTTAGCCATCTTCATGTACCTGCGCTGGATGCGAGGCCTAATATGCCAGCTACCTTCTCCCATACCATCATTACCAAGCTGCTGAAAGAAAGCTGGGGTTATAAAGGCCTCATCTTCACGGATGCACTGGATATGAAGGCAGTAGCCAATATGTATCCCCCAGAAATAGTAGCTACCAAAGCGTTACTAGCAGGTTGTGATATACTCTTAAACTGTGAAGATACGCCTAAGTCTATAGAAGAAATCAAGCGAGCTGTTCAGTTAGGACAGATCACCCAAGAAGAAATTGACCACAGGTGTAGGAAAGTACTTGCTGCCAAACTGTGGATGGGACTGGATAAGTATCAGCCCATAGAAGCGGAAGGACTGGAAGAGGAATTAAATTCTCCTAAAGTACATGCCCTGAACTATGAAATAGCCAAAGAGGCTATCACGCTGATTAGAAATGAGAATACAAAGCTCCCACTCAAAAAGGATCAGTCTAAGATAGCCTGTCTAGCCATAGGACAGGAAGGTATCTCAGATTTTCAATCACTGCTTTCTCAGGATATGGAAGTAGACCATTATCATATCTCCTCTTCCTTTGAGACGAGTCAGATAAAGCCCTTAGTCCATCAGTTAGGAAATTATCCTACACTCATAGTATGCGTCCATGCTAACAAAATGAAGTCAACAGAGGCCTATGACATGGAGGAAAACTATTACTATTTACTGGACCTTCTGGTAGGACATCCTTCCGTGGTACTCATCGTCTTCGGAAGTGCCTACATTCTGAATAAGGTTACACATGCAAACCGCTTTGATGCAGTCCTGATGGCTTATCAGAATAGCCTTTACACACAAAGAGCGGCAGTAGAAGTACTTACAGGCAAGATTAAGGCTGTAGGTTCACTACCTGTGGCTTTAGGGAAGGATTTTCCACTTGGACATAAATGCTAGTTAGGGTGATTATTGGTTAAGAATTATTCATAAGCCAGTGTTACGACGCTTGCAGCGTGCCTTCCATTTCAGCCCTGCGCCTTCATTTTGGCTCGCCCTAGCAAAAATACTTTGCCTCACCAATGCGAAGCTGCAAGCCGCCCACAACCGGTGGTGAGGCGGCCTCCCAAAATCCATAATTTGCGCTGGTCTTTCCCAGAATAATTGTAAGGAAGAAGTTGATAGACTGATATGAATCTAACATCATCTAAAACTCGGGTCAGTTATTGATATCCCTGGGCCTGGAGGTTGAAGAGTTCTGCATAGGCTCCATCCAGGGCCAGGAGTTCTTCGTGAGATCCGAGTTCCAGCTTACGCCCCCTTTCCAGGACCAGAATTCTGTCTGCCATTCTTACAGTAGAAAATCTGTGAGAAATGAGTACGGCTGTCTTCCCATCAGTTAGTTCTGAGAATCTTTGGAAGACTTCATATTCAGCCCTTGCATCCAGGGCAGCAGTAGGTTCATCCAGAATAAGTAGCTGAGCATCCCGCATATAGGCTCGCCCCAAGGCTACCTTTTGCCATTCACCTCCTGAAAGGTCTACCCCTCCTTCAAATCTCCTCCCTAACAGTTGATCAAAACCTTTGTCAAGTCGGGTGATGACCTGATTCGCCAGTGATTTCTCAGCTGCGTATTCTATGATGGACCTTTCTTCTTTCTTCCAGATATTCCCCACGGCTATGTTTTCTGCAGCCGTCATTTGGAAGCGAACATAATCCTGAAAAATTACGCTGATGGCCTTTCTCAATTCTTCCAGGCTATAGTTTTTTAGGTCTTGCCCATCTAGTAAAATCCTTCCTTCAGTAGGGTCATATAATCTGGCAAGTAATTTCACCAGGGTAGTCTTTCCTGCTCCATTTTCTCCTACCAAGGCCAGTTTCTCACCTGTATGTAAGTGGAAGCTCACATCCTTGATAGCGTACTCCTCCTTCGAAGGATACTTAAAGCTAACATTTTCGAAAATGAATCCATCTCTGATCGGATTTGGAAGGACAATAGGATTTGATGGGGTATTGATTTCAGGCTTAATATCCATGAAATCAAAAAAGTCTTTTAAGTATAAGGCACTTTGAGCGATAACAGAAAAGCGACTCAGTACACCTCTCAATAATCCCCTTAGTCTGCTGAAGGACCCTGCCAGAAAGGTAAGATCTCCTATGGATATATCACCAGAAATAGTTTGCAATACAATGACTACATAGGCCGCGTAATATCCTAAATCTCCCAGAGAACCATATAATGTCCCCCAGCCAGCCCGTTGTATAGCCAGCTTTTTATTGGCCTGATAGTATTTATCAGCCACCTCTGCAAAACGGCCAGAAATAAAATCTGATAAGCCAAAGATCTTGATCTCCTTAGCTGTCTCGTTACTGGCCCCCACATACCTAAGGTAGTCTAATTCTCTACGCTGGGGAGTCCAGCTTCTGGCTAAAGAATAGCCTCTTTGGTTGAAATGGGTTTCATTTATGAAGGAAGGAATTACTGCGATGATGAGAATCAAGATCAGCCAGGGGTTGAAAGCTACTAAGCCTAGTGCCAGGAAGAGAATGGTGATAAAGTCCTGAATTTGTGTGAGAAACTGGGACATGAGCATCACTCTATTGGTGGTTTGCCTTCTAGCCCTTTCCAGTTTATCAAAGAAGGTAGCATCCTCAAACTGAGGTAAGTCCAGAGAAGCTGCATGCTTCATCAAAGCTACCGAGGTCTTATTCGCAAACAGATCTCCTAACAGGGCGTCTACCAGGCTGATTCCCCTACTGAGAATGGCGGTAAAAACGGCCAAGCCTAATTCTATCCCTATAATGGTCCATAGGTAGGTCTTATCAGAATCTGCCCCCAACTCAGCTAAGCTGATTACCTCATCTATGATAAGTTTACCCACATAAAGAACAGTAACCGGAATCCCAGCCTGGATGATTCTAAGGAGAATATTAGTGATACTATACCCTTTATGGGTTTCCCAAATCATCTTCAGAAAAGGAGGGATAAACTGAAGGGCTTCCAGATTATCTTTAAAACTTAACTCTCCTCCATAGCGTTGATTTTTCCCTGATGCAGAGAATATACCTTTCTTTTTAGCCATACATATTTGTCAAAATAGCAGCCAAGCAAAGACTGTGTTTTCTAAATAGCACACGGGCCCAAATGATTGTGACATCCGGAACTATGGCTTGATATGACGTACTAACTAGAGTTTTAGCTTATCAAAAAATTCTTTCAGCTCAGCCTTTATTTCGGGGAGTTTTTTCTCAGGAAGTTTGATGTAGGTTCTTCCATGACGTTGTTCAGCTTCCAGCATAAACTTATGCAGATCTCCAAGGTGGTTTTTCTTCCTGGCCAAATCCAGGTGAAGGGGGACCATCACCAGCATGTCGTGGTTCATACCTACTATGCGGGTATACAGCAGCCACATTAAGCTGTAAAAAGCTATGTCATGGGATTCTTCTGGCCCAATGATGGTGTCCCATCTTTGGCTAAGAGCCATCTCTTCTACCAAATCAATGATTTCTGTAGGAGATTTAGGGACTTTTTTCAGGTCGTTATACAGATCCAGGTATACATCTATATTGGCCTGGAGTATAATTTCGCGTGCTTCCTGTTCTTTCTGCTTCTGCTCCTCATACTCATTGATGATCATCCCTATCTTTTCTTCTCCATACCCAATGGATTCTGCGAAAGAAAGACATATCTTATACTCTCTATCATCTATATCCCCATCAATGATCATCATATAAATGAGGTTCCTGAGAGATTGTTCCATCTCATCTTCATCTTCCGGGATGATAAGCTCTAAGCTAGCAGCATTTTCATATACATAGTCCAGGTCTGATTGCATCATCCCTAGTGTTTCCGCTGCCTCTAAGAGGAGTGCCTCCTCTTTATCATCTATTTCTCCATCAGCTATGGCTACTAAATATAGATTCTGGAACACAGCCAAATTTTGCAGCCTTTCTCTCTGCTTATGGAGATAAAAGTCTATCACCTTGTCTACATACTCCTTGCTGATGTTCATTTGCTTAGCGAAACGAAGTAGACTCTTGTATTCTCTGGGGTCTATTTCTCCATCCGTGATCATGGTAAGAACTACCATTCTCAACTCATGCTCACATTCTTCCTCATCCTCCGGGACGATAAAGTCCAGTTTGTCTACATTTTCAATGATTTCTCCGAACTCATCCTGGCTTAATCCCATTCCTCTGGCCATCTCTGCCAGCAGTCTGATTTCCTCTTCTCTAAACTCTCCATCAGCATGTGCCATGATGCTGATATTCTGAAATGTGATGAGGTGTTTTTCTTTAGGGGTCATAAGTAGAATTTAGCTAGGGGCGTATTTCAGTAGGTCTATTTCTTCTTTTTGCTAGACTTAGCCAGTGGGTTAAATGCCAGACACAGATCAACCCAGTAGGTAAGCTCTTCTTCCTTATCCACCGCCTCCGGCTGAATAAATACATATCCTTTCATGGCTCGTCCAGTGAAATTCATTTCACTCACTCCTTCTTTTTCCAAAGCGGCTTCATAGGCTTCTGGTCCTATCCTGGCCATCAGCATATTTTTAACGATCCCTACACACATTTTATCATCCACCATAAAACATAGCCCGCCCATCATTTTCTTATCCAGAAAGTGAACAGACTTGTCTCTAAGGATCTTGCCGACTCTTTCAGCCAGCCATTCATCGTAAGCCATGCTAAAGTTTCCAGAATGATTTCTCTGTCATAATGTACAAAAAGGCAGTGAGAGAGGGTACTTTTTAGCCGGAATTAATTCAGCCTTGTATACCTAAAATGATCCAGGGAGGGCTCAAATCTGTGAGGAGAGGGGTCTTTTTGGCCTGTGGTGTCCCAATTTCCGGGAATGCCTCTTCCGCATACTGGTTCTGAGAAAGAAATAGTGATGTGGTTAGGTCTTTGCTCAGGTGGTAGGTTAGCCTGAATCCAGTCTGACACTCTTGTTTTCAGTGCATATTCATTAGTCCCTAAATCAGGAATAATCCAGCATTTGAGGCGGTTTCCTTCTTCAGGCTTCATCTTCTTTATCCAGCATCTCTTCACCCCACCTAATTGAGTGAGCTGCTCTTCAACCCTTTCAGGATACACCTGCAAGCCTCCGATATGTACTACTATTTCTGAAGAATGCATGCTTCTTAATTTTGCTGCAAATTTATAAATTTTTCTTCAAAAAAAACTTTACTCCCTTCAGCATTCTAACGCTTCCACTTGAGAATATCTTACACAATTCTGAAATAATTTCCTCTATACCCTTACCATTCCACCAAATAGACAGGAATTCAGTAATATTGATCTATAAACAGATCAACTATGCAAATCCAACGTAATTACTCTCTCTGGTCCCTTCTCAGATGGACGCGAAAATTCATTCTCATTTTCGCTCTAATGGGGGCATTAGCTGTAGCACTTTATATAGGAGTAGGATATGTAGGCATTGATCCTACCAGACTTACTATTCCCTGGGTTCCTATGTCTCTTGTGGGTATTGCACTCGCTTTCTTCTTGGGTTTTAAGACTAATTCCTCCTATGACAGACAGTGGGAAGCCAGAAAAATTTACGGTGCCATTGTTAACAGCAGTAGGAGCTGGGGCATGATGGTCATAGGGTTTGTAACAGACCTATTCTACTCAGGGGGCATGAAGGCAGAGGAGCTAAAAGCCATTCACAAAGTCCTCATCCTCAGACATGTTGCCTGGTTAACAGCCTTAAGATACCAACTAAGAACCCCTCGTACATGGGAACATACAGGAGCAGAAGCTGAGGCTTCGAGACACTGGCTTCCTGTACAGGAGTATAAGATTCCCTTTGAGGAAGAATTAGGGAAATATGTGTCTCCTGAAGAATTGACCTATCTGATGGGAAAGAAGAACAGGGCCACTCAAATCTTAAACCAGCAATCCCTTCACTTAAAGCAATTAAGGGCACTAGACCTGATAGATGACTTCCGTCATGTACAGCTGGAGAATATGCTAGTAGACTTCTTTACGCAACAAGGGAAGTGTGAACGAATCAAAAACTATCCTTTCCCCCGCCAGTATGCTACCCTGACAAACTATATCACCTGGCTTTTCATCCTCCTGGTTCCTTATGCCTTACTTGATGTATTTGCAAACGCCCCTCAGTCTGTCTGGCTCACCATTCCATTCACGGTACTTATTGGATGGATTTTTCATACCATGGAGCGCATAGGAGATTACAGTGAGAACCCATTTGAGGGTCTGCATAATGATATCCCCATTACAGCTTTAAGCAGGACCATAGAGATAGACTTACTGGATATGCTGGATGAGGAAAATCTACCGCCTAAAGTGGAAGCCGAAAACGATTACCTCATGTAGGAAAGGAAACTATTTTTTTAGTTTAGCGTTGGATAGGGAAAGCTTGCACATATTGTCAGCTTTGTATATTTTCATTAGACCTCAATTACTTTAGGGAGAGCGAAAGATGTTAGTTGAAAGCAAAGATGCTTCTGTCAAGAATGACATACTGAAGGCTGCTCATATTCTTTTTCAGAAATATGGGTTGAAGAAAACCAGTATGGAAGACATTGCTGATCAGGCGGGGAAGGGAAAAAGTACGCTCTACCACTACTATAAAAATAAGGACGAAATCTTTTATCACGTGCTAAAAACGGAATGTAGCATGATGAAAGAGGCTGCTCGTGAAGCAGTTAATAGTGCCAAGGATGAGTGTATAGAGGATAGACTTGCCCTACTGACTGCTAGCAAGATTAGGTCAATAGAAGAGTTTCATGTATTCGGGGACTACGCCAAAGAGTACTTTGTCACCAATATGGAGCGCTTCGCAGAAGCTATACTGGATTATAATCAGTTTGAGCATGCTGCTATTAAAGAGATTCTCAAGGGTGATTTTGAAAAAGGGAAATTAGTTTGTGAAACAGAGGAATCCTTCGAACAAACTGTTACGCTGATTGCCCATCTTCTCAGAGGCTTATATATGTCCGCTATGCTTGAAGAGAACTATGAAGAAACCATCAACAACCTCCCAAACTTTATCCAGCTGATCCTCAGAGGGATATACTCCTGCTAATATTTTTTTTCACATTTTTCGACCAAAAAACGAAAAAATTCGAAACGTTTTGAAGTATTCAACGTTTACCGACTAAAATACGAATTCGTTCGAATCGTTCTTTTGGTCGTCTTTTTTTCATGGCTTAGTCTTACTGTGGCCTATGTACTGACGCCCCTTGAAAGAAACTACCTGTATTTAACCAATCTATCACGAGTATGTCTTCTCAACCTAATTTACACGATGCACAGTCGGGTTCATTTCCCGCCAAATATGCCAGATGGGTCATCAAATACCGCTGGCCCGTATTACTTGCTTCCATTTTGCTGGTTATGGGTCTCGGAAGCGGCGGTCAGTTCATCGCTTTTGACAGCGATTACCACGTTTTCTTTAGCGAAGAGAATCCCCAGCTTCAGGCATTTGATGAGCTTCAAGCCAAATACACTAAGGACGACAATGTATTCATCGTCCTGGAGCCTAAAAACGGCAATATGTTTACCCAGGAAAACCTGGCAGCCATGGAAGAACTTACGGATTCTGCCTGGCAAACGCCATTCTCTTCCCGTGTAGATGCTATCACCAATTTCCAACATACCAAGGCGGTAGAGGATGACCTATATGTGGATGACCTGGTAGAGAATGCGCAGGACAAAACTGATGAAGAGCTGTCTGAAATTAAGGAGATCGCTACTAACGAACCTCTCCTCATCCACAGGCTGGTCAATGAAGACGGAAGCATAGGCGCCGTAAATATTACCGTAAAGCTTCCAGGTGAGGATATCACAGAAGGAAGTCAGGTAATAGCGCATGCCAGAAAGATCACCCAGGAACTGGAGGCCAAATATCCAGGGATCAAGACACACCTATCAGGTATGATTATGCTTAATGGAGCCTTCTTTGAAGCTTCCCAAAGTGATTCCAGCACACTCATACCTCTTATGTTTCTGGTCATTCTGGTCGTCATATTCTTAACTACCAGAAGTGTGGTGGGCACATTAGTTTCTCTGGTAGTCATCATTTTCTCCATCATGGCAGCTATGGGCGCTACAGGATGGTTAGGGATTAAGCTTACGCCTCCCTCCGCAGCGGCACCAACTATCATCCTTACCCTAGCAGTGGCAGACAGTATTCACCTGCTCATCACTTTCCTTCAGTATATGAGAAAGGGCTATGCCAAGCGTGAAGCTATAGTGGAGAGTATCCGCCTGAACTTTATGCCTGTATTTATCACCAGCCTTACGACGGTTTTTGGCTTCCTGACTATGAACCTGAGTGACGTCCCACCTTTCCATGATTTAGGAAATATCACCGCCATAGGGATGACAGCGGCCTTCTTATTTGCCATTACCTCTCTTCCAGCAATTCTGGCTATTCTCCCGGTTAGAGTAAAGGTGAAAGAGGAACAGCCTGAGAAGGAAGCTACCCTACCCTTTCTGGATAAGCTTGCCAACTTCGTCATCGGAAACAGGCATGCAGTTCTGTGGGGAAGTGCAGCAGCAGTCATAGGGATCTCCTTACTAGCCGTCAATAATGACCTGAATGATGAGTTCATAGACTACTTTGACGAGTCCATCGCTTTCAGAACAGATACAGACTTCATCAGTGATAAACTCACCGGAATCTACAATGTAGAGTACTCTCTGGGAGCAGGAGAAAGCGGCGGAGTCAATAATCCTGAGTATTTGGAAAGACTATATGCCTTTGAAGAATGGCTCTATGAACAGCCGGAGATCATTCATGTGAACTCCTATGCTGAGGTAGCCAAGCGGGTTAACAAATCCATGCATGGTGATAGTCTCTCTTACTATAAAATTCCTGAGAATAGAGAAGAAGCTGCCCAGTTCTTGCTACTGTATGAGCTATCTCTTCCCTTTGGATTAGACCTAAACAATCAGATCAATGTAGACAAGTCAGAGACCAGGGTAACAGCCACAGTAGAGAATTTATCCAGTAATGAGATGATCGCCTTTAATGAGCGGGCTGAAAATTGGCTGGTAGAAAATGCTCCTGAATACATGCATACCAGTGGCACAAGTGCTACCCTCATCTTCTCCCATTTGTCCAGGAGACAGGTAAACAGCATGATCAGTAGTTCTATTCTGGCAATCGTATTGATCTCACTCTGTCTGATTCTGGCCTTAAGAAGTGTGAAGTATGGGATACTGAGCATCATCCCGAATGTAGCCCCAATCGCGGTAGGTTTTGGTATCTGGGCCATGGTGAGTGGTGTAATTAACGTGGGAATAGCCATCGTATTTGGGATGACCTTAGGCATCATAGTGGATGATACCGTTCACTTCCTTTCCAAATACCTTCGAGCCAGAAGGGAGCAGAATGCCTCTCATGAAGAGGCCGTTCGCTATGCCTTTTCCACAGTGGGGAAGGCCTTGCTGGTAACCACCTTTGTTCTGATTAGTGGCTTCATCATTCTGGCCCAGTCCAGTTTTCTGATGAACTCTGGTATGGCCAAAATCACTGCCATCATCATTACTCTGGCCTTAATTCTGGACTTCCTCATGCTGCCAGCCCTACTGCTAGTCATAGGGGGAAAGTCTCCATCTAAA
>JBCDBC010000012.1:0-15637 GCA_039184535.1 Bacteroidota bacterium
ATCCAGTCTTACGACCTCTTCCTCAAAGGCAGATTCTTTTTCTTCACCTGGAATCTCCCTGATATTGAAAAAGCTATTTTCTATTTCAAGAAAGCGATTGACATAGACCCCACTTATCCCCAACCTTATTTTGGTGTTTCTTACTGCTATAGTCTTCTGGGATCATGGAAATATATGGATAAGGAGGAGGCCTTCCAGGAAGCTGCTAATTACCTATCAAAAGGATCTGCTTTAGGAGAAAGTTCAGTGGATCAACACTTTTCTGAAGCCGTTTATCACTTTTGGGGGTTTTGGAATTACAAGAAAGCTTATAAAAGCTTACAAAAAGCACATAGCATCAACTCTCAGGACGCTGATCCCTTAGACTTCATGGCAGAATTAGGTAGATCAATAGGTGACTTTGGTACTGCTTTAGCCCTAAACTCAAAGGGATTAGAAGTAAATCCACTATCTATCAATGCACATTTTACAAGGGCCACGCTGTATTATTTTCAGAGCCAATTCGAGGAAGCTTTGAAGGTCATAGAGAAAGGCCTGGCCTTAGACCCTGACTTCCAACTGCTTCATAATTTGAAGGTACTGTGTTTGATTCAGATGAGTCAAAAGGAGGCTCTTGAGCTTTTTCTTTGGGACAAAAGGACTGATCCATTACTAGCTAAGGTCGCTCATCTCTTATATGAATTACTTCATGAGGAGGAAGTTGATCAGCAAAATCTAGCCCATATAATAACAGAAATCCGTCAGCTTGAAGCTCCTCTTCTATATCCTTGGGATCTCTACCTACTGGTACATAACCAGCAGCATGAGGAAGCGCTTCATTTACTGGAAGAAAAGGTGAAAGCCAGGGAAGGGCAGGTAGTCAATTTCAAGAATGATCCCTTTTTGGCGCCCATAAAGGAGGAAGTGAGGTTTCGGGAGTTAGTCAAACATAATTTCCCTGAGAATAAATTAGACACAACAGCCATTTCGAAGAGCCAAAACGTCAAAGCTACAGATGAAGTTCTGAGTAAAAAGGAGGTTTCGAGCTATAAAGATAAACTTCTGACCCAGCTAGAAGAACATCATGCTTATGCTAATACAGATCTCACCCTACGGACGCTTGCAGAATCTGTAGACCTTCATCCTAATAAACTCTCCTGGTTATTGAACGAGAAAATTGGCAAGAACTTTAATGACTTTGTCAACGGCTACCGCTTGAAAGCCTTTCAGGAAAAAGCGGTTGATCCTCAAAACAGCCACCTAACCCTCCTCGGCCTGGCCTTCGAAAGTGGCTTTACCTCTAAGTCCGTATTTAATGACTTCTTCAAGAAGAATACGGGGCTCACTCCTAAAGCTTGGGTAAAACAGGCAAAAACGTCCTGAATCTCATTTTGAACCACTAATTCGTCCAGCATTTCCTTCCAGGACGATTCTAAGTACCAATCATCCAATTTTTGGACTCAATTATAAACTTAGAACAATGGACAAATTGAGTAACAAATCAGTCGTGGAAGGATACTTCGATGCCTTTAGTCGAGGTGAAATAGCCAAGGTATTAGAAACTTTCCATCCAGATTGCCTCATCGTGAGTGTAAAGGAAGGGAAAAGAGCCAAAGGCCAGCTTCATGGATCTTATCACTCAAGAGCGCAAGCCAAAGAGTTTCTTGAGAATATCACCAATCTGTTTGAAACGAGGAGCTTTCTAGTAGAATCCATTATGGAAGGAGATGAGCAGGTCGTATATGCCAATGGGACATTTACCCAGCAGGTAAAAGCTACTGGTAACCTATTCTATAGTACCTGGGTCCAAAGATGCATCATCCAGGATGGCATGATCAAAGAGTATCGCTTTTATGAAGACTCCGCTGCCTACGAAAGAGCAGCAACATACATGTTACCATGATGAGCTATCCAATCTTACTTCTCCTATCCTTTTTGGTAGGGATCATGGTAGTGGTCCAAGGTGGCCTAAACTCAAAGCTGGGTATACATCTTAATAGCCCCTTATTAGCTACATCTGTAGCATTTACCGTGAGTGCTTGTTTCACTTTGATTGCGGTATTAGTAGTGGTTAAGCAATTGCCCTCTATTCAACAATTGAAGTCGATTCCAATGTACCTATGGTTTACAGGAGCTGCATTCAGTTTCCTGGCAGTCAGCCTGTTTTACTACCTGATCCCTAAGCTGGGCATCTCTACAGCCGTGTCCTTTGGCTTATGTGGACAAATCATTTTCTCAATGATTGCCGCTAACTACGGCTGGTTCGGCTTGCCTGTGGAACCTATAGTACTCAAAAAAATCTTGGGAGCTATCGCAATGATAGCTGGAATTTTCCTCATCAAATGTTGAACCTCATGAATAACACAATAGAGCTTACCTACAACAAGAACCTTATCGAAAACAGACAGACCCACATCAATGATCCTAAGGCGAAAAAGGTATTGGTCATAAACGGGCATCCAGATAAGGAAAGCTTCAACTATGCCTTATCCGAGGCATACCTGAAAGGACTAAAGGATACTGACACTCAGGTTGAGGTATTAAACATTGCTGATCTGGATTTCAACCCAAACCTAAGATTTGGATACCGAAAAATCAGCGAGCTGGAGCCAGACCTTTTGGATGCCATTGACAAAATCAAACAAGCTGATCATATGGTCTGGATTCTCCCCATGTGGTGGTATGGCATGCCAGCCCTAATGAAGGGCTTCATTGATAGAATATTTTTGCCCGGTTTTTTCTTCAAATACCAAAAAGGGAAAGCCTTTCCCAAGCAGCTGCTAAAGGGAAAAACAGCTCGAATCATCATTACAGCTGATACAGTGAGATGGTATGACTACCTGTTCATGGGAAGCCCATTGATCAATCAGTTCAAGAAGGGCACGCTGGAGTTCTGCGGAATAAGGCCAGTCAAAGTTACCTACATAGCTCCTATTAAAGACTCATCTCATTCCTTTAGAGCTAAGTGGCTTAAAAAAGTCAAAAAGCTCGGAATGGCAATCGCTTAACATCTTAAACCCAATAAATTCTTAACTCATGGAAAACATTATCAACGTACCCAGACCCCTTCATGAAGTACATGGAGAACGAGCATCATTAGTGGATGTGATTTTGCCTCATAGCCTGTCTATCATGGCATCTGTTTACTTTCTCACCATACCACCTGGTATAGACTTCAATCTGCTAAAATCAGTGTTGCTCTTTATTCTGACATATGACCTCATTGGAGGAGTAATAGCAAATTTTTCTGAAGGGACGAGCCGCTTTTACGCAGAAAGTAAGTCCAGACGTCTTAAGTTTATTGCGCTCCACATTCTACAACCTACTGCCATGTGGTACCTCTTTCAAGATCATCAAACAGTAGTTCTTATCACCAGTATCTATGTAGTGGGAGCCGCTACAGTGGTTAATCAACTGAAAGGCCTTCAACGCCAACTTGTAGTAAGTGGTACCCTTGTCATTATTGGGATCTTTCTCTTCCAACTATTTAATGAGAATGCACCATTGACCTTGCAATTCTTATTACTTGCCTTCATCCTAAAACTACCATTAGCCTGGGCAGTGAGATGGTATAGCTAAGTAAGGTATTCTTAGTCAATCCAATATGAGTCATACTGAATATCCGGTATGGCTCACTTACTTATTATGCGTGTTTATTCATGCTTTCCTCTTCATTTTCCTTGTTGAAAACGAAGCAAAAAACAAGAACGAATAAACCAAGGCCTTCCCCAAAGCCATCCTCCCTGTCCCGATTTGATCAGGATTCACCCCTACACGCAGGAGAATCTGTCAGGTTAAACAGGTAAAAACTCTCTTTGACTTAAGAGAGCAGATTTTCATATAAGTGGGAGTCTTTCAAATAAGTCCTCCTAACTCGTGCTTTCAATCAAAAAAAGTCCTGATTCTCATTTAAAAGTTCCAAAATATAATCCAAGACGATCCCCGGTCAGATTTCATTCAGTTTTGAATCATCATTCATTCTAACACATAAAACTATGATGACTTCAATGATTAAAAATCTGTTACTCTCAATGGTGCTTATGCTAATTATGAGTGCCTGCAATGACGAAAACAATGACGTCCCTCAGCCAACTCCCACGACTGGATATATTTCTGCAGAAGCATACCTGGAAGAAGTAGGATTTATAGGCAGTGCATTCATACGGAAAGGGAATACTGATCTATTAAGGAAAGGTTTTGGGATGGCGGATATAGCCAATAGTATTCCCAACGATCCTAATCTCGCCTACAGAATCGGCTCCATGACCAAGGCATTTACGGCCATGGGAATTGTTTCTCTTAAAAGGGAGGGACTCATAGATAACTATGACCAGACCATAAGTGATTTTGATCCTGAGTATGCCCATGGAGACAAAATTACCCTCAGACATTTGCTAACCCATTATTCAGGAATTCCAGATTACATAGGTCCTATAGAGGATGCCGTAGATAATGCAGGACAGTTCTTTACCCCTGAAGATATTTATGATATCCTTAAGGAATCCTCTGAAGAGGATGGACTATTGTTTGAGCCTGGCGCACAGTGGTCTTATTCTAATTCCAACTACCTGATTTTAGGAATACTCATCGAGGAGCTCTCAGGAATGAGTTACCATGAGTACCTACAAGAAAAGGTGTTCAATCCACTAGGCCTTGTGAATACCATGAGAGGAGAAAATGCGATAGGAGGAGAAGGGTTTGCTAAAGGATATGATGAGGAAAGTGAAGTTGAGCCTTATCAGATGCAGCTAGCCTATAGTGCGGGGGATCTGGTAAGCACTATTAGCGACCTCGAAAAATGGGGAGATGCCTTACTGGGGAATCAATTTTTAACGGAACAAGAGAAGGCAGATGTATTTGCAGCTCCTTTTGGCCAGGATGAATACTTCACTTCAGGTATGGGCTGGTTCACCATTTCCATTGATGGGACCCTCTTTTACAACCACGGAGGTAATATAGATGGGTTTTCGTCCATCATGGCTATTCTTCCTGAATCCAATAGCCTGATCATTCTGCTAAGTAATCAGGAAAATTGGACCCCTATGAATGAGGTCCTGGAAACCATTGTCAAAAACGAATTCTAACACAAGTTTCTCAACGATGGGACTGATGAAGGTCCCATCCTTAACTCTTCTTATTCTATGAAAAAGATAATAATAGCCGGTTCTACAGGATACCTGGGAAGGCATCTCGTAACCGAACTTCAAAACCATAATATCTCTTTTCAAGCCATTGCCAGGAGTGAGAAAAAACTACAGGATATGGGACTAAGCCCAGAACAAATCATTAAAGCGGAGGTAACCGATCCTACCTCCCTGAATGGCCGTCTTGAAGGTACAGATGTCCTGATTTCCACTGTAGGGATTACTCGTCAGAAGGATGGACTCACCTATATGGATGTAGACTATCAGGCCAACATGAATTTGCTGAATGAAGCAAAGAAGGCTGGGATAAAAAAGTTCATCTATGTATCCGTGATCAATGGAGAGAAGATGCGCCACCTGAAAATCATGGAAGCCAAAGAAAGGTTTGTAGATGAGTTAAAGGCATCTGGCTTAGCCTACCTCATTGTACGGCCAAACGGCTTCTTCTCAGATATGAAGGATTTCCTCCAAATGGCCCAAAAAGGAAAAGTGTACCTATTCGGACATGGTAATCACAAACTAAATCCTATTCACGGAATTGATTTAGCGAAAGCCATTATCGAAGCCATGGACACTCAGCAAGACGAACTGATTGTGGGAGGACCAGATATTCTCACTCAAAATGAGATAGCCGAGATGGCCTTAAAAATATGGATGCGACCTGTGAAGATTATCCACTTTCCGGACTGGGTTCAGAAAGTCTTTACGCTCCTTATGAGGCTGTTCACTTCCTCAAAAACCTATGGACCTATTGAGTTTTTTCTCGAGATGATGAGCCAGGATAACATCGCGCCAAGACATGGCGTGCACAGACTCCAATCATTTTTTAGCAGGGAGGTAGATCAACTAAATAAAACCCTAAAATCATGAAAAGAGATAGCTTGATTCTAAGCATAGCTAGGCAGCAATGTCCAAGCTGTCGTTCTGAGAAAATGTTTACTTAGCCGGTTTACAGCAAGAGGTTTTACCACATGCATCAGAAGTGTCCCAAATGTTCGCAAGAACTGGAACCGGAACCTGGTTTTTATACAGGGGCCATGTACGTTAGCTATGCCTTTCAGGTGATGGTAATAGCCACCTTTGTCTCTTTCAGCTTGATCTTTCAAATTGAGGGTAGCTACTGGTGGTATGTAGGATGGATTGCTGGCCTTAGCCTGGTATTACTTCCCCTAATCTATCGATTAAGTAGATCAGTCTGGGCTCATATGTTCATTCCCTTCAGAGGAAAGGCTAAGTTGAAAGCAACTAAGTCATGAGAAATGCTATCCTGCTTGTAGATGACTGTAAAGAGAATTTAGAGAATGTGCATGAGCTACTAGAACTTGAGGGCTATGAGGTAATGGCTACAACAGATCCCCAAAGGGCGTATCTAATAGCTTTGACCTCATATCCTGCTCTCATCATATCAGACATAAACATGAAAGGAATGACAGGTCTGGAACTCATACATCTTCTAAGACTAAAGAAAGAAACACGTGAAATCCCCTTCATTTTTCACACAGCTCATTCAGAGCTAGCTATGATACAACTGGGATTACAGCTAGGTGCATCAGATTACATTATTATGCCAAGTTGTATTAGTCGATTATATGATTCTATCAAACAAACATTAGCAACATGAAAGCAGCAATATATACCTCCTATGGTTCCCCGGATGTTTTGACCTTGGCAGAGATTAACAAGCCCACCCCTAAAGCGAATGAAGTCCTGGTTAAGGTCCACGCTACCACAGTTACGGCAGGAGATATTCGCTTGCGTGCTTCAGACTTTCCGGGATTAGCCTGGTTACCTGCCCGGCTCATCTTTGGCTTATTCAAACCCAGGAAACAGATCCTGGGGCATGAGTTTTCTGGTATAGTGGAAGCTATTGGGGATAAGGTAAGTCTGTTTTCCGTAGGAGAGGAAGTGATGGGAACCACTACCATGCTACCCGCAGGTTCTTATGCAGAGTATGTGTGTGTACCTGAAGTGTGGAAATCAGGTGTGGTTACTGCAAAGCCTAAAAATCTTTCTTTTAAGGAAGCAGCTGCCCTTCCTGTAGGGGCCATGACGGCCCTATTTCTACTGAAGAAAGCCCAGATTGCCAAAACTAAGAAAGTCCTGGTCTATGGTGCTTCAGGGAGTGTGGGGAGTTATGCGGTACAGCTTGCTCACCAGCTCGGAAAATCCGTCACAGGTGTCAGCAGTGCTAGAAATGTTGATATGGTGAAAGCACTTGGTGCCGATGAAGTCTTAGATTATAAAAGCCAGGACTACACAAAGCTTTCTCAGGATTATGACATTGTATTTGATGCTGTGGGGAAAACCTCCAAATCAGGAGCGAAGAAAATTCTTAAGAAAGAGGGGGCATTTGTATCTGTCAAGATGCTAACCAAGGAGAATCTAGATGATCTACTTCAACTAACAGAAATGGTAGAAAATGGATATCTTACTCCTTACATTGATAAGGCTTTTTCTCTGGATCAAATTGTAATGGCCCACGAATATGTAGATACAGGCCGAAAGCGAGGGAATGTAGTCATATCTATACATGGAATTGAAAAGTAAGAATGAATGATATTTGAATCACATCAACTGGAAGGGAGAATTAAAGACTACATAGAAGCCATCTTCCACTACAAAGATTTTGAACCAGACCATTCCATAGAAAGGGTAGTTCCTACAGGCCATATATACATTGTCTTTGAATTGGATGGCTTTACCCGCTATACCTATGACAAAGAAACCCTGGAGCCTAATAATACTTACACTAAAGTTTGGGTTTCGGGCATGCATAAGGATTATATCTCTATTTCAGCGCACCAAAAATCTGAAATGTTTGTCATTCAGTTTAAGCCATACGGAGCTTATCCCTTTTTTCACTTTCCCATCCACGAACTGAATGAAAAAATAGTACCCGCCTGCGACATTTTAGGCGAAGATATTCTCATTCTCAGAGAAGAAATACTCAAAAAAAGTACCCCTCAAGAGAAGTTCATGGTCGCTGAAGACTGGCTTAACAGGGTATTTAATCAAGCCAAAGTTCCTCCTTTGGAAATTTTGGACATGATCGAAAAACTTGGTGAAGAATCTGTGGGGAGCTACAAAGGAATAGTAGAGAATTATTCAAAAACACAAAAGCATCTCATTGACCAATTCAAAAAATACGTTGGCTTGACGCCTAAATATTACCAGAGAATATTAAGATTTAATGAGATCCTACATCAGATCCATAAATCAAAAAAAATTGAATGGTCCCAAGTGGCTTATCAATTTGAGTATGCTGACCAATCACACTTTATCAAGGAGTTTAAACACTTCTCCGGTATTAATCCCCAGGAATTTATAAAGCATGATTTTCATAATGGTGAGGGGAAAAATTTCTTTCCGCTAGATAGGCAAGGTTAATTTTTTACTATCCAAGGTTAATGGTTTGAAATAACATTGTAATACATTTTAAATCATCACAATCATGGATTTCACAACAGCCCTGGGAAACATCAATTGGCTATCAGTACTGATAGCGGCATTCTCATCATTTTTAATAGGGGGCTTATGGTATGGCCCTTTATTCGGGAAAAGCTGGATGGCAGCGTTTAATTTTACAGAAGATGATCTGAAAAAAAGAAACCTACCCAAAACCTTTGGGCTCTCGTTTCTTCTGGCCCTGGTCGCCTCCTTGGTCCTAGAGATGTTCATAGGACCGGAAGCAGATCTGGCATATGGGGGTATGGCAGGATTTCTTGCTGGATTTGGTTGGGTAGCCACCATGTTGGGTATCTTGTATCTCTTCGAAATGCAATCACTCAAGGCATACTTAATTAATGCCGCTTACTGCACTGTATCTCTCACACTTATGGGCATAATCTTGGGAGCCTGGTAAATTAAAAAGCTATGGAAAAAGGACTATTAGAAAAAACTGGGAAACCACTAGCGCACTGGATTAAAGTGGTAAAAGAGTCAAAAATCGAAAAACATAAGGCCATCATAGATTTTTTGAAATCTGAACACGGCTTTACCCATGGCTTTGCCAATTTTGTTTCGCTCAAGGCAAGAAAAGCTGATGCTGCCTCAATAGATAGTGCTGATCTCTTATCCAAACAATACGAAGGAAAAGAAGCCTTAAAACCTATCTATGATAAAATTGTATCCATAGTGAAAGGCTTTGGGGAGGACCTTATCATTACTCCCAAGAAAGATAGCGTTAGCTTCATCAGGAAAAAGCAGTTTGTATTAGTAAAGCCTGCTACTAAAACCCGTATTGATGTAGGGCTGAAGCTTAAAGGAAAAGAAATTACTGAGCGACTTGAGAATTCAGGTCCATTTGGTACTATGTGTACCCATAGGGTAAGAATCAGTACAATAGAGGAGATAGACTCAGAACTTATCGACTGGATGCAGGAAGCCTATCAAAAGGCCACTTAATTTACCATTCGAAAGCATCCTTTTCATACATTACTCATGTGACACATAGGTCAAGAATGAAAAATGAAAGCATGAAAAAGTTAAGCTTCCCAATAATCTTAATGCTGGTTTTTCAATTTGCCAGTGCACAAGAAGGCCGCTCTCTTGAATCTAGGATAGATGCCTATATTCAGCCATACCTGGAAATGGAAGCCTGGAGTGGGGTCCTATCCATATACAAAGGTGGGGAGCCCGTTTTTCAGAAGGCTTATGGCTATGCCGACCGGGAATGGGAGATTCCAAATACTGCCCAAACTAAATTTAGAATTGCCTCTATTTCAAAGTTGTTTACGGAAGTGGCCATTCTAACGCTCGTAGAAGGAAACAAGTTAAGCCTTGACGAAAAGTTGTCCAGCTTTATACCTGACTATCCAAGAGGAGATGAGATTAGCGTAGAACAACTATTGACTCATAGGTCTGGAATTCCTCATCTGAATAGGTTCCCTAACTACAATGAGCTTATTAAGTATGAGTATGAAATAGGAGAGATTATCGATTTATTCAAGAACAAACCTTTGGATTTCGAGCCTGGAGAACGATATAGTTACAGCAACTCAGGATATGTTTTACTAGCATACATAATTGAACAAAGAAGTGGAATATCTTATGAATCCTATCTGAATAAAGAAATAATTGCAAAGGTGGGACTGGATAATACAGGTGTAGATGATGAGAAAAAAATATTAGAGAAACGGGCAAGGGGATACATGTTTAATGAGTTGGGGGATTTAATTCATGCTGAACACATCAGCATGGACATTAAGATTGGGGGTGGTTCATTGTACTCAACCGCTCATGACTTACATGCCTTTACTCGACAATTACTTAAGGGTAATATCTTAACATCTACCTTAGACGAGCTACCAAATTTTGGAGAAATCGATGGAGAGTCAGTGTTCACAGCAAACGGAAGAGTACAGGGTTTTTGTCATCAGATTACGCATATAATTTCTCAAGACCTCACCATCATGGTGCTTGGTAATCATTATTCAAACATTGCGCTACCTATAGCTGATGATCTTTATAAAATCTATACTAATCAGCCTTATCAAAAGCCTGAAAATTACCTAAGCCAGAAAATAGAAGTTCCTACGGCTGAATTGCTACAGTATGAAGGCACCTATGATTTTGGATTTGGTCCGATTGGAAAAGTAAAGGTTGTTGATGGGTATTTAGGGTATGGGGCTCCCGGCCGAAACACTTACGACAAGTTAATACCCATTGGTGGAGATAGGTTTTTCTATTTACAAAGTTGGGTACTATTAGAATTTAGTGATGAGGAAGAAGGGAGATATAATACGCTTGGGTGGATTATGGGTACCAATGAATATCCTGCTAACAGAGTGAAGAACTAAGCATAATATGATAGCCCTGTAAATAGATGTCGATGAGATAAAAATGGATCCCCAAAAGGGTATTAATTTTCAACAGTACCACTGAAACAGATGGAATCAGAAATAACACTTCAAATTAATCTGATCAAACCGACACCAGGTGTAACTTTTGGCCTTCAAAAAGGATCTGGTAGGAATTACGAAACCGTTCAAAAACAAATCTCCAAAAGCGGGGATCTAAGCTTTACCTTCAAGGTGAAAGTTAAAGAAAACCAGTCGAGAGATACCCCACCCAAATTTTCAGGTAGTTTTATCCAGGGACCTGTAGCTAATCGGTTTATATACATTGACATTGGTACCTATGCCGGCCAATCCAATTCAACCTGGTCGAGACGACTTAAAATCCCATTAACAGGTATCAGCTGGGAAGACATAGATATGTTATCAGACAATTCAATATTGCGAACAAGTGTTCCTGGAACGGGTAAAGATGGAGGGCCAAACTGCGCTACCGTAAAACCATTCGAGGGTTGGCATATTCTTCATTAAGAATCAGATAGTTCTCTAGACTTGAATCCGAAAATAGCTGAAAATCCTATTCGGGTGGTGGCTTCATGCTTATATTCTAAAGCGTGAATATCACATACAACAGAAAGGCCGTACTGATGGCGAAGCCAAGCCAGGCTGAACCGAATTTCATGCCTTCTACCAGCCGGCGGTTTTTAGACATGTTTTCTAGGACGGAGTACTTATCCATGACGATATACATGCATCCAAAAATAGACCAACTTGCTGCAGACGCGATATCGAGCTTAATCAGGTATAATATCCCTATGGCAACCAGCTCGAAGCCCACCAGCAAATTCAATATTTCCATGGTTCTTTTCATATTAGCAAACACATTCATCATCACAACAAGAAAAATCTGTCATGTAGAAATTGTTGTCCTTATATTCATCAATTACCTCCTCTATTCTATTAGCAGGAATGTCATTTCGTTTGGCAATTTCCTCCGCTACTACGGCAAAGCGCTGTCTGTACTTATAGATAAAGCAAAACAGAGCAGTATCATGTTTTACCTGAGGTCCCACCAGAAATAAGTTCTCTGTCTTCCTGGATTCGTCGAGATTATTTAACAGGGGATAGCCTTCTTCAAAGTCAAATAGCTCTTTTACGAGTGTCAGACTAGTGTCAAAACCTGTACAACTGATGGGTTCGTCATCTGAAGTGAATGTTTTTCCGTCATCAGTGGTTACCACATATTTAGCATCCACAAATTCCACCTTCTCTACCTTGGTATCTACTTGGTAATCAATTTCATCTATCACCTCTCTTACTCTGTCTCGGGTAAAGGGAGAGAGGGAATAACTGGAATCGCTCATAATCCACTCCAAATACTGAAAGGTGTCAATCAAGGTAACCTTTTTACCCAGTTTGACTAGGTTTACAGCTGCATCAAATCCTGATTCATAGGCACCTATTACTACACTTTCTTTTCCCATGACATCTGCAAAAGACCCCACCTTAGAATAGTGGGAACAGAGATGTTCTCCTGCAAAGGCATTGGTTTTAGGATACTGATATTCTCCTGCAGCCCATATCACAAACATACTTCCATAGGTACCTTTGCTGGTGTTCAGAATAAAGGAACCGTTTTTATCTTCGATGTTTGTTACCTCAACATTTATCTCTATGGGCAGCTCAAAATGCTTTGAGACCTTTTCTAAATACATGGCATACTCAATTCCTAAAGGATGTTCCGTCAAAAGGTCGAATGCAGGAGAAGTATCAGGAGAAATGGCATTTAAATCAGGCATCCTGAAAAAATTTCCCGTGAAAGAAGGAGAGATAAACCGGGTTTCTTTAGGCCATTTCCTAAATGAAGCACCTATATCAGTCTTCTCTAAGATCACATAATTTATTCCGAGCTTTTGTAGGAGAATCCCCACACCTATACCCGCAGGTCCTGCTCCAACTATGACTACTTCGTAATACTCGCTTATAGAATGATTTTCACTATTCATATAATAAGGTCATTAGCTTAGTAACTTTTTACATGAAACCCTGTTTCATCCGAATAAAAAAAGACAAGATTCATTAACAATAGATATGAGAATGGCCTATTTACGCATTTTTAGGCTCCCTTAGCGTTAAAACCCTCATTAAACCGATGATGAGATACCCCTATAAAAAGAAATCTTCCTTCTAGCCTAGATAGGTCTATTGCTCAGCAGAACGGATCTTCTAGGTAGAGATTCCCCTACCAGTCTTATATATGCAACACTGTTGCAAATATGGTTTTTATTTTCTAATGTTAATAAAAAGAAAGGCCCTTTTCCTCGTTTTAGATGCTGTACTTCTACGAGGGCTTCCAGGTACTATACATTTAATTCGATTTTTCAGGACTCCAAGCCGAATAAATGTGCGATTCCTCCTAAGCTAATCAAGATGCACTACCTGCAAAAACTTATACTTATCTCTGTTCCCATAAAGTGGTTGATTATAGGCTCTTGTATGGCCCAAATCACCTTTGAGCCCCCACCGGAGCCTCCAAAAATCCAGGCTGTCAGAGTAGCTAATCCCATCAATATTGACGGGAAGTTAGATGAATTAAGCTGGCTGACTGCTGTGCCCATCACCTCTTTTATCCAAAAAGATCCAAACCAAGGTGATACAGTAAGCATGCCTACGGAGGCAAGAATTCTTTTTGATGGAGAATATTTATATGTGGGGGCAATTTGTAAAACGACTAACGGGAAAGCGGATATCAGAACCCAAAACCTGCAACGGGATTTTAGTTATTTCCAAAATGACATGTTTGGGATAGCCATAGATGGATTTCTCGATAAGCGTAATGCGATGGCCTTCCAAACTAACCCTCATGGCACACAAAGGGAAATCTTGGTCATGGATGATGAGATTTTTAACCGAGAATGGTCTGGTTTGTGGAAAGTTCGAACCCAAATTTCAGATTCTGCCTGGGTGGCTGAAATGGCTATTCCCTGGAAGACACTTCGGTATCCTCCGGGTTGTGACAAGATGGGCGTCATTTTAACCAGAAACATCAGGAGTAATAATGAGTATGTTTCATTCCCACCAGTGCCCCGTGCCTTCAATGTGTATAGGATGCCTTATGAGGCTATTCTAGGTGGAATTGAGCCCCCACCGCCTTCTGCCAATGTGCAGGTCATCCCTTATGCCCTTGTAAATAATGATAGAACCTCTGTCGACGGAGAGCTTATGGAAGAAAGCACAGATTTCAAGGCAGGGGGAGAAGTCAAATGGGTTACGGGTCCTAGTTCCGTACTAGATTTTACTTTTAACACAGATTTTGCACAAGCAGATGTAGACCGACAAGTAGTGAATCTGACCCGCTTTTCTGTTTTTTTTCCCGAAAGGAGGCAATTCTTTTTGGAGGGGAATGAAATCTACAGAATGGCCGCCTGGGATTTATTACAACCCTTCTTTAGTCGGAGAATAGGACTGGATGATAGTGGTAACCCTATCCCGATTGATGGTGGGATTCGATTTACCAATCGAAGTGATAAGCAAAATATCGGTCTCTTAGCTATCAGACAAAGAGAGAATGGGGATACACCGGCTGCTAATTTTGCCGTGGCCCGATATTCTGCCAATCTTTCCTCCCAAGGTCGCATTGGAGGTATGGCTACTTTTCGTCATGATGAGGCAGATGCTTCCGGTCAAACCACTACCAATGCCACAGCTACTATTGATGGTTTTTTCCGTCCTACGCAGCAAATCAATTCTTTCTGGATGCTTTCTGCTTCCAAAACGGCTGGGGCCATTGAAGATGAAGGGCTCTCCGGCGCCACCTGGACCTACTACAGCAATAACTGGATTTATCTAGGACTGGTAGAAGCCTTTGTGTCTGAGAATTACAATCCGAGAGCAGGATTTATTGATGCTGACAATTACTTGCTGACAAGTCCTGCCGTCTCCTTTAGGTTACGTCCCAAATGGCTTCCTAAATTCATTCGGCAGTATAGTCCTGACATTACTTCTTATCTTTATAATTATTTGGATGACCTTTCTTTTCGGGAGGGTTTTGTGAGTTATTCACCATTCTCTATTGAATTACAGGATGGTAGTGAATTTTCCTACAGCTTACGTATGAATTGGCAGTCTTTACGGGAGACCTTTTCTCCAGTAGGAATAGACATTCTGCCTGGAGATTATCAATATACTAGTCATAGATTTAGCTACTTTGGGGATTTCTCAAAAAAGTTTGCACTTAGTGCTGCCTACCGTTTTGGTGGATACTTTGATGGAGAACTAAATAACTTTACCTCCTCCTTGAGATTTGCCCCTATCCCTCACATACAGTTAACCGTTGACTACGAATACAATCAACTATCTGATTTGGGGGTAGAGAGAAGTTCGGCAGAAACTCAACTCATAGGTACAGAACTGCGCTTGGCCCTTAATCCAAGGGTGCAGTTAATCTCTTTTCTCCAATACAATACCGCCTCTGACAGAACTACCTTAAACAGTCGGTTTGTCTGGGAGTACAGCCCGCTTTCTTATATCTATTTGGTGTTTAATGATAATCGCCAGGATGTACTTGAAGCTGGAACAGGGCTAACTAATAGCTTACGTGATCAGCAGGGGATTTTTAAGGTCACCTTTTTGAAACAGTTCTGAAAAGGGTAGGGGCTCCTTCCTCAGCAAGAAACATCCTATCATGAATGATAAAAAATGGTATCTTAAAAGCTGAAT
>JBCDBC010000013.1:0-15592 GCA_039184535.1 Bacteroidota bacterium
AGCTATGAGGTCATGCTCTGTAGCACCCTCATAGCTATATTTCCCATCACTTCCCTTCACAAAACCATAGCCAGTAGAGGTCTTGGCAAAATCCACTTTGAGCTCATTACAGATTTCACAGAGGGCTATTTTCACTTCATCATTAGGGAGGTAATCATTCTCAAAGATGACCTTAAGCAGCCCTTTATATTTTCTCACAGGTTCTAAAATGGAGAACATTTCATCTTTCACATAATTCCACTGACCGCTTAGGACTTTCCCTACATTTACTACCATGTCTATTTCTGTAGCCCCTTCTGCCAGCGCTTGCTCTGTTTCCTGCACCTTGATAGCTATGCTGGAATTCCCATGCGGAAAGCCTATGACCGTTCCCACGGCTACTTCAGAATCTAACAGCCAGGTGACTGCGTCCGGGACTGCATAGGGCTTCACACAAACGGAAGCTACATTGTACTTATTGGCCAGTTCGCATCCTTCTTTTAAGGCGGAATCTGTCATGGTAGGATGGAGCAAAGAGTGGTCTATCATCTTTGCAATTTCGCTCGTAGTAGACATGTGGGTATTGTTTTATAAGGGAAGTTATAGAAATTGCAGAATAATTGGTTGATTTAAGCATGAAGATTCTGCAAAAAATATTCAGATTTTGGCTGATAGCCCTCCTTTCCCTCCCTGCCACTGCCTTTTCTCAGACACATTACCCAGTCTCTATTCTTCCCATCCCGGATTTCCATGTGAAAGCACTCAAAGGGACTTATCAGAAAATAGAGAAGATCTCCTACCAAAAGGGACAGATCAGAATAGCTTTTTGGGGTACGGAGAATGCCTATGAGATGATGAAGTACAGGGTGAAAGGTCTGATGGTGGATGAGTTCCCTACTATGACGGTAAAAATGCTTCATCTGAATGAGGAGGCTAAGGATGCTGACCTATCTGCCACTGATTTATTCATTTGGCAGGTACAGAACTTCAAGCAAGAAAAGAAAAGGCTAAAAGCCTCGGCAAAGAACATGGGACCTGAGCAGCTTATCCTCTACTTTCCGGAGAATCCCTCTATTGCAGATATGAATGCTAAATCCCGTAAAAAAGCCATGGCCTTTTCCAAGAAGGTGAATTTTGGTTTCCTGGATGTGCCTCCTAACTGGAATAAGTATGTAGATGAGCACGGCTTAATCCAAGAGGATATGTTTAGAAAAGAGAAAATCAATGACCACGGAGAATACGTCATTGCAGGTATCATCTATCAGTACTTAATGCTACCATTCTAGGTTCTCAAGCGTCTTTAATGAGAGAAGCTTGTCTTTGAAGAGGATGTTAGGATTGCAATTTTAGCCTCCCTTTATCGTCATTCCCGTTTACTAGCTTGGGGTTTAAACTCCAAGTTAGTAAACGGGAATGGGACGTACATTTTCTCTAAGTCTCTATTCTCCTATGAAACAGCTGCTGTTCACTACATTTGTCCTGACCCTCTTAGGATGCAGAAGTCAAACTGATTCTCCTTCTCAAGCCAATACTTTCGAAACAGATATCCTAAGCCTAAAGGAGTATTTTCATATTCCTGGGATGGCTATTCTAGTCAAGAAGGGTGAAAAAGTCATTTATGAGAATTACTTGGGCTATGCAGATATAGAGACAGCAAAACCAGTGGATTTACATACCATCTTCCCTATCATGTCTCTTTCAAAGACCTTTGCCTCTACGCTTTGTCTTCAACTAGCGGCAGAAGGGAATCTGGATTTGGATGCACCCGTCAATAGATGGCTTCCTGAAACTAGCCTTCCTCCCACAGTTACCCTCACTCATCTACTTTCTCATACCTCAGAAGGAGTACCCGGAACTTCTTTTAACTATAGTAGTCGGTATTCTCTAATAAGCCAGATACTGGAAGAAGCCACCGGACAAGTATATGAAGAGCTCCTCCAGGAGAGAATCATTCAAGCGGCAGGCTTATCACACACTACTCCCCTAAGCAATCAAGATGTCATCGATTCCCTTAAGCCTCATTTGGCGAGTCCGTATGAGTTTTATGGAGAAACCGTAAAGGGCCATTATGATACGGGGGTAAGTTCTGCCTCAGGATTAAGTGCTACTGCCCGGGATCTGGCAGCATTCTTAAAAAGACTTGAAAATGGAGGATTACTATCCCTAGAAAGTAGAAAGCAACAAATTACCCCCATAAAGAATCCAAAAGGTCAGCCTCTACCGTATGCATTAGGTATCTTCAGTCAAAGCTGGGAAGGCAAACAGCTGGTCTGGGGTTACGGGCAGGAAGACTGCTTTTCCAGTCTGATGCTATCCATACCAGAAGAGAAGCTTAGTCTCGTATTACTGGCCAATAACAACCTTATGAGTAATCCTCCCCGCCTTATTAATGGGGATATAAGGTATTCTCTCTTTGCACTCAGTTTCCTGAAACACTATGTGTACTCAGAGGATGGCTGGTCATTACCTACCTTACTCACTTCAAGTTACTTGAAGACCTATCCCACTACATCATCCAGTTCTATCGATAGACAAATTCTACTAGCAAACGCTTTAGCTGCCAACTTCCTGGGACAGGGCTTTCCTGAAGAACAGGAAAAAAGTGAAGCTCTGGCATCTGCCTTGCTGACACAATATCCTGAGATAACAGAATATGGAAACATCAGCACCCTACATTTACTTATGGGGCTTTCCGGATCTAGAGCTGATCCTATTTTCCAGGAAAATATGCTAAGTCTGGGGAACCATCTCCTTCAAGAGCAGCCTAAAAATCCATACATCAATATCTACATGGCCTTCTTTTATCAAGGTCAGGGAAAGACTTCTGATGCTATCCCCTATTTTCAGACCATAGCAGATGCTGAAAACTATCGTCCTTTCTGGTATACCCTAGAAGCATGGTATGAGCTGGGAATGTATTATCAGGATAGTAAGCCCGAATTAGCCAAAGCTTATCTTCAAAAAGTCGTTGACCTTGGCTGGAACATCGGGAATAAGGTAGTAATGGCCAAAGAGGCACTTACAGACTGGGATGGATAGCCTATTGCCAATAAAAACTAATTTATTATCTAGCTTGAATCATGAGGTAAGATTCTTCTGCAAAAATGAACCTCCCTTAGATCCATCCTTTCAAAACCACTCCCTAAGCTAATTCAGTAGTAAGATTTTCTGACTTTACGTATAAATGGGCTTGTATGAGTCTGTAGCTTTCTTGTATTCCATTCTCATGATTAAGGAGAATATTTGATAAGAATCTGTCGCCCCCTCCTTCTCTGGTTAACTTGCAGAATTGCCACCCCCCTAATTATTCACACATCCCAGAATCGCAAAGTTGTAAACAAATTAGCTCTTGTAATGAACTTGCTCAAAACAGGATTTATGTTCCGTTGGTATGCTGCCAATAGTCACCCCAGCAGCACCTTAGCTAAACTTTCAAAAGGCTTACAACATTTAAAAGTCATTCTTCTTCTCATATTATGGATCACCTTTACATGTCTCTTTTCTTCTGCCAAAACTAATACCGATGATGAATTAGCTGATTGTGATCAATTGGCCATTCAGCATATGAGTTTACTCAATGCAGATAACGCCTCAGAAATTCAGAAGCTCACAGATGGAGACGTATTACTTCTTTCGGAACTCCCCTCCAAACTAGCCGTAACGGCTGATATAGGAGACTGTCAGGGGAAAATAAGATCTGTCAGATTTGAATTAAGTGGTCCTCAAAGCCTAAACAGAGTAGAAAACCTGTCTCCTTATTCTATGTATGGAGACACCAGGGGGAATCATAGAGCTTATTCCTTCGAGCCTGGAGACTATACCTTAGCAGTCACTCCTTACAGCTCCTTTCATGGGAAAGGGACTAGGGGTGAAAGTATGGTAGTCTCATTTACTGTTAGAGAAAAACCAGATTGCAGCAAAAGTAGTGTAAATGCTGATCCAGGAGATAGCCAAACCATTTCCTGTGAGACAGGAACAGCTACCTTGGATGGAAGTGCTTCCGTAGGTGAGAAGTTCCTTTGGGTAGGACCCTCTGGATTCAGGTCTGACAAAAAAGTGGCAACTGTAAGGGTTCCCGGAAAATATACCCTTAGCGCAGAAGGATCTCAAGGGTGTAAGGACCAGAAGACCATTACTGTACTGAAGTGCTTTATTCCGCCTTCAGACGAACCGGATAATCCGGATATAAACTGTTTCCAACCTACCATTAAGGAACTTTATCTTATTAATGCTCAATCTAATAAGCAAATAGAACTGTTGGAAGACGGAGCGGTATTGGGCCTTAATCAATTACCTGATTACCTCAACATACAAGCAGCTCCCAAAAACTGTATGCAAAAGACCGGCTCTGTTTTCTTTGAACTATTCGGGCCTGACAGTAGGAGAAGAACTGAGAGTAAGGAACCATTTGCCTTGTTTGGAGATAATAGTGGAAATTACCTAAGATGGAAGCCTAGAATTGGTAAATACAGATTAAGGGTTACTCCCTATGCCCTTCCGGGAAGAAAAGGAGCTAAAGGTGCCTCCGTAATGTATCAGTTTGAGATTAAGAGGGAAATGGATACGGGGCCTTCGTGTGCAGACATAGATAAGTGGATTTCCATTACTGATCCAGGGGAGATCAGCTGTAAAAACCAGACAGTAACTATAGAAGCCAAAGTACAGGATGGCCTCGAATACAGTTGGAAAGGACCAAATGATTTTAGCTCTACAGACTTGAGCATCATCGTTTCCCAAACAGGTACCTATGTCTTGACAGCTACTAATGGAGAATGTGAAACTGCTAGATCTATCAGTATTACAGAAATAGCTGATCCCCAAGTATTTCTCACAGAACAAATACTGATGGGATGTAATGAATCCTCTGTAAGGCTAAGCGGAAGAACGCTGGACGCCAGAAGAAGATATTGGAATGGACCTAATGGATTTACCAGCAAAAGAATAGATGCAGAGGTAAGTGTACCTGGATTTTATGTCCTAACAGCAGAATCTTCCTTAGGGTGTATCACCAAGGATAGCCTGGAAGTGGTGAGAGTGGTAGATCTCCCTGAACTATCAGCTGGAGATGATGGGGAACTCACCTGCAATACGCCTGTAATTTCATTAGAAGGAAAAGTAGAGGGAGCCGTAGAGTATGCATGGACAGGACCAGGGGGATTTTCTTCTACAGAATTAGCCATTGTAGTAGATCAGCCTGGACTTTACATACTTGAAGCTGTAAGTCCTTCCCAATGTGTACAGTCTGACTCCGTATGGATAAGCCAGGGGATGATGGAGATAAAGATTGAAGCTGGTCCAGATATCCTACTAGGATGTGGAGAGGGAGAAGTACGACTTTCCGGAATTGTTCCTGAAGGTTTTTCCATAGCGTGGAGCGGACCAGACTCATTCTCCTCAGATATTCTGGAAGCGCCTATCAGTATCGAAGGTACTTACATACTTCAGGTTACCGCTCCTAATGGATGTATGGACAGAGATACGGTTGAAATAATTTCTGATCTAAGTAGGCCGGATGCACTTGCCGGACCGGATATAGTACTAGACTGTATTAGCGGGAATGGGATTTTGGAGGCACACCACTATCAAAATGTATCATATGAGTGGGCTGGACCAGAGGGGTTTGTAGCACTAGAACCTACCATAGAAGTAAGTAAAGCAGGGAGATATGTTCTGACGGCTACAGGAAATAATCTGTGTTATGGCATAGACACGGTGGAAGTAAAGGCTTGTGAAGTGGAGTGTGAGGGGATGCGTGTAACAGAAGTGAGCCTGATAAATGCCCGCACCGGAAAGCCATGGCAGTCTCTTTCAGACGGAGATACGCTTTATACTACCTCCATGCCAGATGCTCTCAGCATACTTGCATCTACTCAAAACTGCTTATACCAGGTAAGAAGTGTCCGTTTCAACTTATCTGGCGCCCAAGAAATAGATAGGGTAGATAATGCTGATCCCTGGAGCCTAATGGGGGATAGTGAAGGTACCTACCTAAGGTGGGATTATCAACCTGGTAGCTATCAGCTAATCATTACGCCCTATTCTGAGAGACTGGGAGAAGGAGAGAAAGGGGTTGCTGAAAGCATACAGTTTACCATTGTAGAGCCATCTCTCATACCTGAAGGAGCATTTGCTATGAGAATTAACTGTGGAGAGTCCACAGAGAACAGCTATGGAGGACATATTTTCTCTTCAGATCAGTATTTCTCAGGTCAGACAGAAGTATACCAAAACCCCTTTATCTATGACATCACAGGGACCAGTTTTGATGAGCTGTATAAGACCAGCAGAACATCAGCGGATTCTGTAGGAAAACTGACCTATAAGTTCCCAGTACCGAATGGGACTTACATAGTCTACCTGCATTTCGCAGAAATCTACTGGGGAGCAGATAATGGAGCCAAAGCAGCGGACAATACCAGACTATTTGACGTACATATGGAAGGCAATAAGGTAGGCGCAACACTAAACTTACTGAAAGAGGCTGGTAGTATGGCGGCCTATGTATTCCAACACAGGATAACCGTAACAGACAGTATACTGGATCTTAGGCTGGAAGCATCCTCTGGTACGCCTATTCTGGCAGGGATAGAAATTCTTTCATCTGACATAGAAGATCTTGCTTTGGTCAATTCTCTAGATTATGCAATAGAAAGAACTGCCCTTGGAGCTAACCAACTTGGGGTAGAGGTATTCCCAAATCCACTATCAGGCCAGGGGATACTAATACTAAGCGGGCCTTCAGCAGGATCCATGGAAATACATCTCATTGATCAGAGTGGAAGGGAATGGATGAGCCGTGAGGTACAGAAAGATCAGTTGGTTACTGAGAGCACGATTGACCTCACTGATTTGCCTAAGGGGATATATGCTGTAATAGTTTCAGGAAAGAATACATCAGGTAGTAAACTCATAGTAGTGTACTAAAGACTTTAGACAGGGTTAACAGGATTTTAGGTTGTGGGCTAAAGGGGATATCTCTTGTATGAGGTATCCCCTTAGTCTTTTTGGTGAGCCCTACCTTTTCCTTCTTCCTGCTTGAGAAAGCCGAAATAAAAGATTGTTTAAGTATTTAATGTCAATTCTTAAACCTCATTTGTTCGAACTTCTACCTATATCACCAATTGATCCTGAAGATTTTGCGGTTCAGTTAAACTAAGCATTTTGAGAAGGAAGATTTTAGCAAATTTGAGGCAGGTAAAGTAGATAAGAGTCACCATACGTTTCACCCAAATCATTATTCAGGATAAACAATAATTTTTTGTGAACAAATTATTTACCTCCACTTATAGCCTTGTTCTTGGCCTTCTTCTGCTAGCTTCCCTCGCTTCTTTTCCCTACCAATCTTATGGACAGTGTGATGCCAAATTCGTTGAAGAAAACGGATATGTCATCTTTGAGGCTGAAGAAGCCACCCTTGTCCAGGACTGGGAATTACAAACAGCTATTGGGAACTATACTGGTTCAGGTTATATAGTCTGGACAGGTTCTAATAACCACAATAATCCTGGTGTTGCCATTCTGGATTATGTGTTTGAGATTGATAACCCAGGAGTCTACCGCTTTGAAATGCGGTCTCAGATTGATAATCAGGGAAATCCTAATGTAGGATCTGATGCAAGAAATGACTCTTTTGTGAGATTCCCTGACGCTGACGGTGTATACGGAGCGGATGGAGTAGACGGAGAGCAGTACTATCCAAAAGGAACTGGTCAACAGCCCGTTATACCTGGAGCAGGGGGTAATGGTGGTAATCCAGGCTGGGTAAAGGTCTTTATGACCCAATTTGACTGGACCTGGGGAACTAACTCAGGAGATGAACTCTCTCTGGATCTATACGTGGAGTTTGATAATCCCGGGGTATATACTATGCAGGTAGCTACCAGATCTGCCTTTCACGCCATAGACAGATTCATTCTGTATAAAAGAACAGGTGCTGGCCCTAATCCATCACCAGGATCTGCTAGAAGCTTGGGTAAGGATCAAACCCTTTGTGAAGACTCAGGAAATTCTACCCCTAATGTATCTATCACAGATCCTGATGATAATTCAGTCTTTGTAGTAGGTACGGACATTACTCTTAGAGCCAACGCAAATGATCCTGATGGTTCTATCAATAGAGTAAGATTCTTCGCTAATGGAGCCCTAGTTGGAGAAGATACCGGAGCACCTTATGCGGTCACCTGGGATGAACCTGATGTAGGAGAATATAAGGTTACTGCACAGGCCATAGATAACCAGGGCTTCAGTGGCGTTTCTAATGAAATTGATGTGATCATTACTGCTGAGCCTCAGGCACCTGAAATCAGCATCACTGATCCTGATAATAATGACATATTCAATGAGGGAGAGGACATTACCATCACTACAAATACCTCTGACTTAGATGGGAACGTAGTTCAGGTGGAGTTCTTCCAGGGTAACACTCTCTTAGGAACAGATAATGATGCTCCTTTTGAATTTAACTGGGAGAATGCACCTGCAGGAACTTATAGCCTAACGGCTAGAGCCACTGATAATGATGGATTGAACAATGTCTCTTCGGCTATATCTATTTCCATCCGTTCTAAGCCTAATGTGGCATTAACTGCCCCAGAAGATAATGCCACCTTTCTGGATGGAAGTACCATTCAGCTTAGTGCTACTGCTTCTGATAATGATGGTACCATTAGCAAAGTAGAGTTCTTTGAGGGAAATAACCTATTAGGTGAGGATGTAGCCGCTCCTTACGAGTTTAGCTGGGCCGATGTGCCTTTCGGTGATTATGAGCTCAGAGCCGTAGCAACAGATAACCATGGTCTCACGGAGGAATCTACTATCAACATAGAGGTACAAATAGCTCCGAGTATAAGTGTCACCACTCCTACAGCAGGCTCAATACTGACAGAAGGTGCACCTACCACCCTGGAAGCAACAGCAGCTGACCAGGATGGGACCATCATGCTGGTAGAATTCTTCCAGGGTACTACCAAATTAGGAGAAGATACAGAAGCGCCTTTTAGCGTCGTAACTACGGCCATTACTGCTGCAGGTACTCAATCTATAACAGCCAGAGCCACTGATGATGATGGACTGGAAACTACCTCTGAGGCTGTAGCCGTCTCTGTTAAAGCTCTTCCAGTTGTCATAATTACAGAGCCTACTGACGGAGAAGGTATTCTTGTAGGAGGAGATATTACCATCTCGGCTACTGCAACTGACCCAGATGGTACTGTAAGCCTGGTAGAGTTTTTTGCCGGGGATCTTAAGATAGGGGAAGCCAGTGCGGCTCCCTACACAGTTACCTGGACACAGCCAGACGAAGGAGATTATCCTCTTTATGCCATAGGAACAGATAATGAAGATCTAAAAGGCACCTCTGACACTGTGAACTTCAGTGTGTTTACCCCTCCCACAGTAGTCCTAAACTCTCCAGTGGAAGGAGATACACTTGTAGATGGGTCTACTACGGTTTTAAATGCCACTGCAGAGGACACAGATGGAACTATCACAAGTGTAGCATTTTACATAGGTACCACATTAATAGCTGTAGATAGTGCTGCCCCTTATACATTAATATGGGAGATAGAACAGGCTTCTGGAATCTATGGAATGTATGCAATAGCTACTGACAGTGATGGTATTAGCACTACCTCTGACACTGCTACCGTGGTGGTAAAGGGACGTCCGGCGGTAACCATTATCAATCCATCAGAAGGGCAAGCCTTAAACGAAAATGATAGCATCACCATAGAGACTGTAACAGCAGATTTAGACGGGGAGGTAATTAAGGTAGACTTCTTTGTGAATGGAGTCTTAATAGGGACAGATTCAACTGAACCCTTTACGATAGATTGGAATAACCTTCCAGCGGGGGCGGCTACTATCACTGCTGAAGCTACAGATAATGATAATCTGGTAGGAACTTCTACTCCTATCAATGTTATCGTTAGAAACAGACCTACCATATCTATCACCAACCCCATCAGTGGAACTATATTCATCCAGGATGAAGATGTACAGTTGGAAGCGACTGCAGCTGACGTGGATGGAACAGTAAGCTGGGTGGAATTCTACTATGACGGAAACCTGATAGGATCAGACAATGAAGCTCCTTTTGAAGTATTCTGGATGGAAATTCCTGGAGGTAATCTTAACCTAACAGCCATAGCCTATGATAATGATAGCCTGGCTGGGGTTTCAGATACTATCTCTATTGTAGCTAGATCTAAGCCTGTAGGCACTTTCACTAATCCTTCTGCTGAAAATGGACTTACCTTGGGAGATAATACTATCAAACTGGATGCGCAAGACCCTGACGGATCTATTATTAATGTGGAATTCTTCCTTGACGGTACCAAAATTGGAGAAGTAACTACTGCTCCGTATGAACTTGCCTGGCCTGACGCAGCCTTAGGAACTTATGAGATTTACGCTATCATGACAGATAATGAAGGCCTGGTGGACAGTACTGAAGTACTTAACTTTGAGGTGTTCCCTGAGTCTGAGGTAGACATCCTTTTGGCAAACCTCACCCAGTCTGCTGAAGGGGTAAATATCAACTGGGATAGCAGAAATGAAGTAAGAATAGCCAATTTCATCATCGAAAGAAGCCTTAATAGAGCTTTCTTAGAACCTGCTGAGGCTGGATCAGCTAACCCTGTAGGTCTGGTAAACGGAGATACTACCTACTCTGTTCTAGATCCTTGGACTGAAATTCCTCAGGCAGACATCATTTACTACCGTGTAGTAGGTGTAGGTTTTAATGGCAGCTTATTTTACTCTGATATACTACCCTTGAAGAGGGGGGAAGATTTTGAAATTCAGATTGGACCCAATCCAGTAGAAACTGGAGAAACGCTGACTATCACCATACTGGGAGATGCAGATGAGCTTGAAATCATTGATAGTAATGGTAGAAGGTTATTTTATACTAAGGTTCCAGAATTCGAAAGAGTATTTACCTATCCTACAGCCTATCTGGGAAGAGGATGGTATGTAATAAAAGTGAAGTCCAGCGAAACAGAGAAAGCCAAGAAGTTTATCATCATAAATCCTGAGTAAGCATAAACTTCTATCATATAAATTAACATCAGCCACTTCAGAAATGGAGTGGCTTTTTTATTTCTCATTCTTCCCGGAAGAAAATCCTTTTTCTCATGTTAGCTATCCATTTACATTAAGCTAGTAATGGGAAATAAGCTTCCCCTTCAAAATTGAAGTTTTGCCAGAATATACTGAAAGGTGTTGTTTGACCTAACAAAGGATAGTCTTTTTCCTGATCAGGGACTTTCTCATTTTCCTCTTATAAAAATGAATTACCAAAGGGCTAAAATTCCTACGAAAGAAATAGGTATTTCCAAATGAATTAGAAAGTTTTTTTAACAGAAAGAATAGAAATCTTTAGACCAAATGTTACAACGGAGAAAATCGAACTTGTTCGAACTGTTTCATAAAACACCTATTTATCCCAAAGATTTTGCGGTTCAGTTAGACATTACCATTGTGGAAGTAAGTTTTTAGCACCTTTGTTACAGGTAAAATAGTCTCGTATCGCCACTGTGTTTTTCAAAGTTAATGCAATTCAGGTTTAAAATAATTTTCGTGAACAAATTATTTACCTCTACTTCAAACCTTGTTCTTACTGTATCATTATTAACATCCTTACTTTTCCCTGCAAAGAATACCTTCGGTCAATGTGCTCCCGGAGCAGATTTCGAAGAGAATAATGGGCTTCTGGTCATTGAAGCTGAAAATACTACCCTAACAGGTGATTGGGAATTGTTAACTGACATCGGAAATTATACTGGTACTGGCTACATAGCCTGGACTGGTCCGAGTAACAGCCTTAATACGCCAGGTGTGGGTGTACTTACCTACAGTTTCGAAATCAATAATGCTGGCACTTACCGGTTTAAGATGCGTTCCCAGATAGATATTACTGGAAACCCTAATACGCCGCCTGATGCCAGGAACGATTCCTTTGTAAGATTCCCTGATGCAGATGATGTATATGCTGCCGATGGGGTGGGAGGAACCCCTCATTATCCCAAAGGAAGCGGGCTAACACCTACCATTGACGGTGCGGGTGGAGATAACTGGGTCAAGGTGTTCCAGCGCCAATATGCCTGGACATTTGGAACCAACTCTTCCGAGGAAGAGTCCCTGGACCTCTTTGTTACTTTTGATGATCCAGGAGTATACACCATGGAGATTTCTTACAGATCTTTCCGTCATGCCCTTGACAGATTTGTCCTGTACCAAAGAGCAGGGGGGGATATTGTAAGCAATAGTGCGGCAGAACAACTTCAAAATGATGAGTCTACCTGTAACACCACTAATAGTGCACCTAATGTTTCTATTACAGCTCCAGCGGACGGTGTAACGGTTCTGGTTGGGACTGATATAGACCTGAGGGCCAGTGCCAGTGATGCCAACGGTATAGACGAAGTGAGATTTTACTATGATGGGAACCTGATTGGCGTTGACGGTGGTGCTCCTTTTGGAGTAACCTGGGATGATGCTCCGATAGGAGAACATAAGGTAACTGCCCAGGCAATAGATAATACAGGTGTATCAGGTGTTTCAAACTTAATTGAAATCACAGTCAATGCGGAGCCTCAATCACCGGAGGTCAGTATCACATCTCCCAATAATAATGACATTTTTAATGAAGGAGATAATATTCTTATAGAAGCGGATGCTACTGACTCAGATGGAACCGTGAGCAAAGTAGATTTCTTCCAGGGTACTACCCTATTAGGAAGTGATGATACCGCTCCCTATGCATTCACATGGGAGAATGCACCTTCTGGAACATATGCCATCACAGCCAGAGCTACTGATGATGATAACCTGACTGAAACGTCTACAGCCATTAATCTGGTAATTCGTTCCAAGCCATCTGTATCCTTCACAGCGCCTACCAATAACGCAACCTTCCTTGACGGAAGTACTATCCAGTTAACGGCTGTAGCTTCTGATAACGACGGTACCGTCAGCAAAGTAGAATTCTTCGAAGGGACCAATAAACTGGGAGAGGATGTTGCTGCACCTTATGAGTTCAGCTGGGCGGATGTTCCTTTCGGGGATTATACACTAAGAGCAGTAGCTACTGACAATGATGGACTGGTTGGGGAATCTCAAATTGACATAGAGGTACAGATAGCACCTACTATCAGTATTACTGCTCCTACTGATGGAGCAGTGGTTACAGAAGGTGCTCCTCTAACTATAGAGGCAACAGCAGCTGATCAGGATGGAACTATCATTAAGGTAGAATTCTTTCAGGGATCTAATAAGCTGGGAGAAGATACTACAGCTCCTTTCAGCATCACTACTTCTGATATTTTAGCTAATGGGCAGCCGCTCATTGCTAAGGCCATAGATGATGACGGCTTGGACACAAACTCTACGCCTGTTTCCCTTTCTGTTAAAGCACTACCTGTGGTAGTCATTACAGATCCTACCAATGGAGAAGCTGTTCTAGCTGGTCAGGATGTAAGCATTACAGCCACTGCTACTGACCCAGATGGAACCATCGCCTTAGTAGAATTCTATGCTGATAACACCAAGATAGGAGAAGCTGCTACAGCTCCTTATACCATCACATGGACTCAACCTGCAGAAGGAGACTATCAATTATATGCCATAGGAACTGATAATGAAGATCTGGAAGGAACTTCTGATTCTATCGACTTTAGTGTATTCACGCCTCCTACAGTACTCTTAACTGCTCCGGAGGATGGGGACACATTTATAGAGAGAGCTCCTATCACCCTTACCGCTACAGCTGCAGATACAGATGGAACGATAGAGTCTATCAGCTTTTACGCAAATAACACATTACTGGGTACTGACGATACTGCACCTTATTCTATCGTATGGGCAAACTCAGCATTTGGAGAATATAAGGTATATGCTACTGCCCTGGATAGCGACGGGATCAACACGACCTCTGACTCTGTTACTATTAGTATTCAGGGAAAACCGTTGGTTACTATCACGGCCCCTTCTGACGGTGCCGTCCTGACTGAAGGAGATACTATTGACATTACCACCAGCACTGCAGATGCTGACGGTACGGTAGAGAGAGTAGACTTCTATTATGATGCTATTCTCATCGCTACTGACTCCACATCTCCTTTTGCTATAGAATGGATGAATATTCCAGCAGGTACACTTGTGCTTACCGCCATTGCCATTGATAATGACGGGCTAGACAGCGTTTCTACTCCGGTTACAATAACAGTAAGGGATAGACCCAATGTAAGTATTACCAATCCTGAAAACGGAAACATCTTTATTCAGGATGAGGATGTACAGATAGAAGCTACAGCTACTGATAATGATGGTACTGTTAGCAGAGTAGAATTTTACTATGACGGAATCCTCATAGGAGAAGATACTGAAGCTCCTTATGAGATATTCTGGCTGGATATCCCTGGCGGAAACATAGACCTGGTAGCCATAGCTTATGATAACGAAGGACTAGCTGGTGTTTCTGACACTGTTTCAGTAGTAGTTAGAGCTAAGCCTATAGGTACCTTTATCAATCCATCTCCAGAGAATGGACTTACCCTGGGGGATAATCTGATCAAGATAGATGCGCAGGATCCTGACGGTATTGTAGAGAAAGTAGAGTTTATACTGGATGGAAGCAAGCTGGGAGAAGCCACCTCTTCCCCATTTGAGCTGGAATGGGCAGGAGCTGCCGTAGGAACCTATGAGATCTATGCCATCATGACGGATAATGAGGGACTGGTAGATAGTACAGATGTACTTAGTTTCGAGGTTTTCCAGGCTTCAGATGTAACCATTTTATCTGCTAGCTTAACTCAGAATGCGGATGGTGTAAATGTAAACTGGAACACAAGAAATGAAGTTCGTATAGCCAACTATTCTGTAGAAAGAAGCCTTGACAGGTCCTTCCTGAACGCTACTGAAATAGCTTCGGTAACCCCTGTAGGCTCAGCGACAGGAGATACGACCTATACATATCAGGATGCATGGACAGAGATTCCTGATGTCAATGTTCTTTACTATCGTGTGACAGGTGTGGGCTTTAATGGAGACCTGTTCTTCTCAGATGTTCTTCAACTGAGCAGAGGAGAGAATTTTGAAATCCAGATAGGTCCGAACCCTGTAGAAACAGGAGAAACGCTGACCATTACCATTCTTGGTGATGCAGAGGACATTGAAATTCTAGATAATACTGGTAGAAGAATGTTCTTCACTGAGATCTCTGAATTCGAAAGGGTATTTACCTACCCTACTGATAATTTAGGAAGAGGCTGGTACGTGGTGAAGGTAAGATCCAGACAAGAACAGAAAGCGAAGAAATTTATCATCATTAGTCCGGAATAACCGGAACAGTTATAGCATTACATCGGCAAAAGGCAGCTCATCATTGGGCTGCCTTTTCTTATTAGATATCTCTAGCTATTCTAAATCCAATGGAGGGAGACTTCCCACTGCCAAAGGATGATCTATAATATACCCTTCCCTCCTGGGCCCCGTCTCTGTAACCTCCTCCTCTGACTACATGATCTGTTCTAGCACCATATTTTGGGTTTGTAGGTCCGGCGGGATTCTTACTACCAACAGAGCTTTTGTAATAATCAGCATCATAATAGTC
>JBCDBC010000014.1:0-15502 GCA_039184535.1 Bacteroidota bacterium
GACCTCCCAGAATGATATCTATTCCTTTGACTGCACCTGCCATAGCATAATCCTCATCAAAGCCTCTTTGGACAGAAGGATCAACTTCCTTATCTGACTGCATGGGGGCGGACTTATTTTGATGGGTGAGAACGACGATCATATCCACCTCTGGACGAAGCTTATCCACCAATTTCTGGACTATAGGTGTTGGATCACGCACTTCCAGTTCTTCTACATGAAAGGGGTTGATGGTATTAATAAAAGCTTCTACTCCCATGACACCTATCAGGCCTATTCTCAAGCCCTCTTTCTCCAAAATGGTGTAGTCTTGTGTATAAGGGATATCAGTTCCTTTGTAGAAGATATTGGCATTCAGGACAGGAAAACGAGCTCTTTGCTTGCTGTCTAACAGCCTTTGCCAGCTATACTCAAATTCGTGATTCCCCAAGGTCATGCACTCGTAGCCCATACTGCTATAGATATCAAAAGGCAAGGTTCCATAGGTAACACTGGATAAGGCACCCGTAAATATATCCCCTGCATCAAAGAGGAAGGATAACCCTTCCTCCTTCCTGGTCTCCTGAATTAGGGTGGCCAGTTGGGCCATGCCTCCGATTTTATTGAGCGTATCATTCCAGTAAGCATCTATGGGATCGTATACACTTTCAATATCATTGGTGTAAAGGATCGTTACTTCCTGAACATCTTCCTTTTCCTTGGGTCTTAAGGGGTCATTCTCTATGCTCGTCTTTTTCTTCCGAATAAAGGAGACAAGCTTCTGAACGACCTCTGGCTGTTTCTGGCTAATATCTATGGTCTCATATGGGTCATTCTCCAATTCATAGAGAAGTATTTTTGAGAAATTCTCATCTGTAATCAGCTTCCACTTCCCATCCCGAGCTGCATACATATAGCCTTCCGGGTCATCTCCTGGTCTTGTTTCGAAAGCCCAGAATAGGGGTTCCTCCCTGCTAAATTCCTGTTCCTTGAATAAGGGACTAATATCCTGCCCATCTATTTCTCTATCGTTAGGAATAGGAATATCCAGCAGACTACAGATGGTAGGTAGCACGTCATAGCCGTGGGTAGGTTCTTTTGAGGTAGTGCCTGCCTCTGCTTGGCCAGGATATCTGATGATGAAGGGTACCCTTAAGCCTCCTTCATAGAGATCCGCTTTCCTTCCTCGTAATCCTCCCGTTTCACCATACATATTGACTTCCCAGGGACGCCTCCAGTCAGTGGTAACGGGTCCATTATCTGAAGTAAACACAATGAGCGTATTATTCCTTAGCCCCCAATCGTCCAGCTTCTCCAACAACCTCCCGATTTGGGCATCCATATAGGTAGCATTAGCATAATACTCTCCTGGTCCCCGAGCTGTCACATTCTCCAGATCGATTTCTCCATCAGTGAATTCAGCATACATGTCCGTAAATTCCTTTGGGCTGGCAATTTTCGAATGAACCTCTGCTAATGGCAGAAACAGAAAGAATGGCTTCTCTTTATCCCTTCCTTCCAGGTACTCTATAGCCTTGTCCACCGCTATACCTGCTGTGTATCCTTCTACCTCTCCTAATGCTTTTCCATCTTCATAAAAATTAGTCGGGTTCTTATGATTGGGAATAGCAAAGGCATGTAATGCCAACCATTTGTCAAATCCATGATCCTGAGGTTGGGTATGGTTCTGATCACGTAATCCTCCATTCAGATGCCACTTCCCTGAGAGGAAGGTCTGATAGCCATTTTGCTTCAACATGGTTGCGAGGGTCATTTCTTCTTGCTGAAGGAAGATTTGCTGTCCTTCTGGTATCCAACTCTTAATACCGGTTCTGTAGGGTGTTCTCCCGGTAAGAAAGCTAGCACGTGAAGGAGAGCAAAGGGGTGAAGGGCTGTAGAAATGGGTAAGCTTCGCCCCTTCCTTTGCCAACTGATCCAGATTTGGCGTTTGGATGAATCTACTCCCATAGCAGCCTAAATCGCCATATCCAAGGTCATCTGCCAAAATGAAGACTACGTTAGGACGATTAGCTTGTTGACAAAATAGGGTGAGAGGTAATAGAAGGGAGAATAATGAAAAGATGTGTTTCAGTCGGAATTGCATAGCAAGAAAGTATGTTGAGTACATGAAGGTAGGGAGTTTTGGAATCAGAATGGAGAAAAGAGGTATATTTGACTCCCCTCTAGAGATTGCTCGCCTGTTTTCCCAAATGAAAGAATTATTCCGCCAGAAATATCGTGTTCATTCTTCTCGAGCTACTTTTTGGAATTATGGGTGGCAAGCTGCCTATTTCATTACTATCTGTACTAAGGATCAAGAACATTTTTTCGGAGAAATACAGGCAGGAGGTAATCTTAGGTTATCTAAAATAGGAAACTTAGTCCCTGAAGAATGGATAAAAACACCTGATATACGTCCTGATATGAACCTATCTCTAGGCGAACACATAATTATGCCCAATCATTTTCATGGCATTCTCATTATAGGTAATAATGAATTTAATGGAGCAGGTAGAGACGCGATGCATCGCGTCTCTACATCAGTTGGTGATCAGGTTTTAAAAAACAAATTTGGCCCGCAGTCAAAAAAACTAGCCTCTATCATTCGAGGATTTAAATCTGCAGTAACGAAGAAAGCGCGTCGATTGGATTCTAACTTCGGATGGCAAGCTAGGTTTCACGATAGGGTTATTCGTAATGAAGATGAATACAATAGGATCAGTACTTACATTATCAATAACCCCTTAAACTGGGAGAAAGATAGGTTTTTCTTATAAAATCTTTCCTATAACCTTGGGATCTCCATAAAGAATTTAGTTCCCTCGCCTACGGCACTTTCTATGTTCCATTTGCCCTTGATATTCTCCAGGCGGGAGGTGATGTTTCTGATGCCATACCCATTGGAGGTCTCGTTAATGTCGAAGCCTCTTCCATCATCACTGACGGTGATGAGAATGATTTCATCGTCTTCTGAAATACTAATCCAGCCATTTTCTGCTTCGGCGTGTTTCAGAATGTTATTAATGATCTCGAGTATAATGTTGTAGATATGGTAGCTCAGGCTGCCAAACTGGAATTCTGGCTGTGTATTCACTACCAGATTAAACTGGACTTTGTTATTCTGATTTAACTGCCCAAGAAGGTTCTCCAAGGCAGGTACCAGTCCTACTTCCTCGACTTTTTCAGGCATGAGGTTATGGGAAATGAAGCGTACGTCCCCATACACATCGTTGACCAGTTCCAGGGTTTTATTAAGGATCTTTTGGCTTTTCTCATTTACAGAAGGACTTACCGCTTCTAATTGCCAACGGATAGCAGCAATCTTGGTGTTCAGATTATCATGCAGCTCCGTAGCCATCCGCTTACGTTCCAAGGTTTGGCCCTTCAGCTGCGCCAGGAGGATTTCCTCATTCTTTTTCTCCAATTCCGTATTCTTTCTTCTTAGACGTAGGTTAAGCCAGCTTATGAAGGCAATGAGTACTGCTCCAAGAACTAATATCCAGAATAGGTAATCTCTCGACTGCTGGAGATTCTCATTTTGTAATCTGATAATCTCTTCTTCTTTTTCTTTAGAGTCATACCTTGCCTCTAATTCTGCATATCGCGCTGTAGCAGCCTCTTTCTTCATACTATCCTGAGCGATGTTATACTTCTCATAGTGGTCGAGGGCATTCTTGTAATCACCTACTGCTTTATAAGTTAGATAGAGTTGTTGATCAGCCCGGGCAATGAATTCTATAAAGCCTGAGGCCTGAACATATTTGTAAGCTTCCTTCTTCAATTCCAGGGCTGCTGCATACTTCCCTTTCTCTTCCAAGGTCTCTGCCTTATTCACGTAAAGGGCGTAAATAACTCCATAGTTCTTGGCTTCCTTTGCCAGGGCAAGGCATTTTTGAAAGTACTTCTCAGAGGAATCCGTTTCTCCTAATCGACGGTACACATCTGCCAATCCAAGATAATTATCTGATTCAAAGTAGCCATAGAAGCCATGCTCTTGAATAAAATCTCTGGCCAAGAGGTAGTATTTACTAGCTGAATCAAACTTCTGTTGACCAAAGGCACTGTAGTAATAATAATCTCCGAAGAAATCCAGCATTTGCAGCTGATTCCGAAGGGCTCCGGATTGCTTGGCAAAATCATTAGCCTCATGGAAGGTTTCCAGAGCTTCATCATACAGGCCGGAATGAAGGAGAATAAAGCCTGAACCAATGAGCGAAGTAGATAAGTCATCATAAGGCGGATCTGCATTTCTCAGACTGTCTACCGCCAGGTTGTAGAAATTAAGGCTCTGATCCATATCCCCTCTGAGTTCATGGAAGCGCGCTTTCACCCGCATGTTAATCCCGAAAGCCTTGGGCCAGGAAGAAACGCCTGAGTAAAGGTCCATACTATCGAGGAGGGCTTCCGAAAAGTCTACTCGCTCATTGAGCTGCCAAATAGCATAAGCAGCATAATCTTTGATAGTGAGGGTATCCTGCTCTAAGGGATCTTCCAGCTGAGAGCTAATCAGAAATTTCCGATAAAGCGAGTCAGCCCCCTGAGAATACAGGAGGCAACCCGATAAGCTAAGGCTTATCACTAGACAGACACGTAATAATGATGTTTTCACATTAGCTTATACTTGAGTGCAAATTTAACAAGACCAATCGAGTTCTTTACTTGTAGCTTTTTGAATATATTATGGCGGTGTGTTTCAACCGTTCCCACACTAATAAACAGTTTTTCGGCAATTTCAGCTGAAGAATTCTCCTGCACAATCAACTTAATGATTTCAATTTCTCTTTTAGTCAGGTGCTTGAGTTTTTCACTCACATCTTCCTCTCCATCTCCACTTAGCAAGGACTTCATGACCTCCTGCCCATAATGGAGCTGTCCAGAAGCTACTACTTTTATCGCATTCTCTAGTTCTTTCCTATCAGCCTTCTTCATAACATAGCCAGAAATCCCCGCCTTAAATGCATCACGTATACGATCCCCCTGATCATTCACCGTCAGCATGAGAATCTTCATGTCTGGTATGGCCTCCTTTACTTGAAAACTCAGCTCCACTCCATCCAGGAAAGGCATAGTCAAATCCGTGATAAGCACATCTACCTCCTGTTCTTGCAGCGCTGGCAACACCTTGCGGCTATCATTGACCGTACCTACTACCTCCACCCCTTCCATCAGCTCGAACAGTAGCTCTAGGCTATCCAAAATGATTTGGTGGTCGTCAACAAGAAATACGCGAATGGGTGCTGACATGTATGTGTAGTTATGCGCAATAAAACTTCCAGAAAGCTACTTCTTCAATAATTATTAGCTTATTCAAAGTAGTAATTTAGCCCAAACTGGATGCTAATGATGGTATAGTCCAGATCCTCATTTAGATCAGTAACATCCCTTCCAGATAAAGAGGTATTCCCAAAATTACCAAAATCTGCTCTAAATAGGCCACTGGCACTTAGATTCTGAAGAAAGAAATAATGTAAGCCCCCTCCAACTGCTCCTCCCCATCCACTACTTTCAGATTCAAAGAATACTACCTGGTCGAAGGTAATAGGATCTATGTTCAGGCTTTGGTTACTGAGAGAAGCTTCCAGGAAAGGCCTGACTGCTCGTAAAGTAGCCCCGAAATTATATCTACCACCTATATGGAAATTAGATATCCTGTAGGTGTCAAATGAGAAATCACTTGAGATTCCAGCTACTCCATATTCAGCAAAAACTTCTATGTTTTGGGTGATACCATATCCAGCACGTATGCTGATTCCCAGGCCACCATCTGAAAGGTCATCTATTTCTCCAAAATACTGGCTTTCACTACTCCATGAGGTAAATTGCCCATTAAGGTTAAGAAAAAATCCTTGTGTAGAGGACACGATATCCTGTGCATATGCAGACACGCTCACAAGACACGCACATATGAAAATGAACTGTTTCTTGAAATGATACATAAGGCTAATAATTAAGGGTAATAGTTGTTGATTTAAGTTTGATTTTATTGAGCTGGAGGCCCTTGTTGAACACCACCTCTGTACGGGAGAGATTGCTGTACTCTGGATAGGAGACCGTCAACCACTGTCCACCGACGGCCTGCACAGCCTGTAACTCAAAGGCGAGAAAAGCCTTCTTCCTTCCATCTGATTTTCGGACTTTCTTGACTACCGCTCTCACTCTGGCTCCCTTCTGGATGACTAAGTGGCCTCCCTGGTACACAGGACTCACAGTATTCAAAAAGACAGTCTGACCTTCACGATTATTATCCGAGGATAATTGCTGAGATAGTTGAGCAGATAAAAATGTGTCAGGGATTCTCAGTCTGACACTTCCTGAAGGTTTTTTCTCAGGTTTAGGTGCTGCAGGCTCCTCTTCTATCAAAGTCGAAGATGATTCATCTCCTCTCACAGTTGATTTGGTTTCCTTTTTTTCTACCTGCTGATTTTTGATCAATTCAGCACTCTCTTCAGTAGGCTTGGTCGATTTAAGTTGTGTTTCAGTCTTCCTATCTGGACTACGCTTTTCTACTTTTTCTGTAGACTGCTTACGTTCTGTGGAGCGACTTTCTCTATTTGTAGGTTCATTCCTCTTAGGATTTTCAGTAGGTTGGACTGTAGGGAACTTTTCAATAAACTCTATGGTCTTTGGTTGCTCGCTTGGAAGTACTTGGCTTGGCTGTAGGCCTTCATTACTTGAGAATGTACTAAGCTCCTCGTTTAATTCTGCTGCTGCTCCCTCCTGATCCGTCTCTTGTGAGGAAGGATCATCAGAACCACGATTTATTCCCAGCAAGAGAATGAAGAGACAAAAGACAGCTGCTCCTGCCAATATCCTCAGATCCAAGTCAAAAGGAAGCTTTATGTTCCCAAGAGCAGGGAGAGAAAACTTGTCCAAAACTGAACTCAGGTTAAAGGCTGGAATAGAACCGACTTTTTCAGAAGAAACTTTTTGGCTTATAAGTAGTGGATTCACCTTCCCAGCGGGATGAACCTTTTCTAACTCACGAATCACTTCCTGGGTATCTTTATATCTCTTAGTAGGCTGTTTATGAGTTAGCTTCTTAATGATTTGTGCCAATCTTCTATCAACTCCCCCAAGCTGAAAACTCGGTTGTTTATGGGCGATCTGGTACATGAGAGATGCCTCACTACTGGCATCAAAAACTGTTTGGCCAGTAAGCATCTCATGCAACATGACCCCAAGGGCGTATAGATCGGAAGCCTGAGAGGGGACCCCTCCTTTTACCAACTCTGGTGAGAGGTACTCCAATGTCCCGATGACACTGTTCTGTCTGGTCATGCGCTCCGCGTGTTCCAGCCTGGCTATCCCAAAATCCATGAGCTTGACAAAGCCACGCTGGGTAATCATGATGTTTCCTGGTTTCAGGTCCCTATGCATGATCCCCAGCTCATGGGCCGCACCAAGTCCTTCTAATACTTGTATGGCGATCTTAACTGTTTCCGATTCTGACAACTTTCCTTGTAGCTTTAGCACATCATCCAGACCCTTCCCCTTCACGTATTCCATGACAATGAAATGGTTATTTTCATGGTTCTGGAAGTTAAAGAGGGTGGCTACATTAGGATGAGAAATACGGGCTGACAAATGGGCTTCATTTTGAAAGCGCTTAAATGAGTCCGGATTATTCACCAGAAAGGGGTGTAGCATTTTGATAGCTACCGCTCTGTTTAGGGTTAAGTCTGTGGCCCTGTATACAGTTCCCATTCCTCCCTCTCCGAGGCGCTCGTTTATTTGAAAATTGGAAAGCTTACGACCAATCATGACTAGTTGAATTCTTGGGTTTTCTTTAAACTTTGGCTTGCCTTTTCCAGCAGGGTTTCCACTATCAGGACTGAGATATTGTCATGCCCTCCTCTTTGCTTGGCCAGGGCTATCATATCCTCTGCAGACGAACTTATGTCCCGGGTTCTCAGGATATGAGCCAACTCTTCTGGCTGTAGATACTCGTACAGCCCATCACTACAGAGCAGGAGTTTATCTCCTTCCTCAAAGGAAAGCTCCGTTAAGTGGAAGTCAGCTCTTAGCTTGGGTTTGGTTCCCATGGCTTGGGTGATCACATTCTTCTGAGGATGATTTAGGCTGTCTTTGTGGCTAATCTTTCCGGTGTCTAGGAGATGCTGTACGTAGGTATGATCCTTGGTGAGTTGGTGGATTTTCCCTTCCTTCAGGATGTAAGCACGACTGTCTCCTACGTGCCCTATAAACATTCTTTCTCCTATCAAAACCACAACCGTGCATGTGGTACCCATACCTTTAAGAGAAGCTTTTCTGCTAGCCTTCTGAAAGATGGCTTTGTTAGCCTTTTCAAAGGCTCTTTTCAAGGACTCGAGAATAGGGTATTCCGTATCGAAGTAATCTCGAGAAATAATATCCACTGCCATCTTAGAGGCTATTTCCCCACTACTATGACCTCCCATTCCGTCAGCTACCATGGCCAGACAACCGTGTGAGGAGCGAATCTCTCCATCAAAGGGTCTGATGAATACAAGGTGGTCTTCATTGATCTCGCGGACACAACCTACATCTGTTGCTGCTACTGCCCGGTACTCAAGGGTAGTGCTGGTATCAAAAGACACTTGTCTGGTTTTTTGCTTTTTACGGAATGGGAAGATCATAATGGGAACTTGATAATTATGGACTGTTATCTTCTAAGTTTACTGGATTACCGGAGTCAGATGCATGAGATCAAGGCCATACTTGATAGGGATGGCAAAGGTGATTCGAGCACCCTCAGCGGAGGTCATAGAGGCGGCAAAGATGGCAATCACATCCCCGTTCTTATCAAAAACCGGTCCTCCACTATTTCCAGCTCCAGTTTCACTAGCGGTTAGCTGATAATAATCTCCCATACTGTAGTAGCCACTTAGTTCTGCTCTACTAGAGAGGTTACTTCCCCTGATGACCTTTCCTATGGAACCATCAGTAATGGTAGGATCTGGTACTATTTTCACATCACCGCTAGCTCTGAAAGCGTCATTGGTAGCACGACCGTATACTACTGTAGGGGATATTCCAGGATAGCCCATAACGGCAATTCTTTCTCCCTGCGCTACTTCATCTCCATTCTCCTTCATGGTAACAGGCGTCATATCTGCTGTATGATCTATTTTCAGCATGGCCACATCATGGTTAGGGCTAGACTGGACAAAGCGGGCTTCTATTCTTCCATCTGTTTTAGGGAAGGTTACGGTGAGATAGGTTCTTTCTCCAGTGATGTTCTTACCTGATACTGGCTCTCTACCAAAGGTCTGAGACTCAGATGGGATCCAGTTTATAGGAGCTCTTACTGTTCCGGTAACTGTCCATTCTCCATTAACTAACTGCAGTAACTGTCCTTGTGAAGCAGCAGGAGGAAAGGTGTAGGGATACTTCCATGGTTCAGCAATATGCTTGTTGGTCATGATGTACCCGCGATTATCTACTATGAATCCACTTCCAGATAATTGAGAAACAGCTATAGGCACCCCAAATTCTGTATCTTTCTTCAGGCCTAGCAGAGGTTCAATTACCCCTGGAGAAACTTCTATGAACATAGGGACTTCATACTCCTGACCAGTCTGCTGATCAGTTTGAAGCGTATACTGGTGGTAAACATCATCTCCTGTAGGTGCGTGGATAAGTCTGTAGCCAAACTCTATGAAAACTACTTTCCTGCCATTATCTCTGGCTATCTGAGCAGCATCCATACCGACATTAGTTTCCGTTACCGTTCTGACAATGACAGAATCCTTCTGAATCACTACTTTCTCTGAAGGAAACAAACTGCTCTTGAAGGTATATCCAAGTGTAGCTGCCAATAGAATTACAGCTCCAACTACTGAGAATAAAGTCTTTTGAGATTTCTTCCTTTCAGTTACAATGGCTCTTTCGAAAGTATCTTTTCCTATCCCGGCTTTGGCTGGAGTAGTAGTCATTTCTTCTCCTAAGGGATATTCTGCTGTAGCCTCCATCACTGGAAGATCTATCAGCTGAGTAGCTGCACTGTCTGTAATAGATGGGTTAGTATCAAACAGGAAGGAGGGTCCTTTAGCGCCTAGGCTGATCCTATCTCCTGGCTTGAGAAGCTGTGTACCTGAGATTTTCTGATCATTTACGTAGGTACCGTTCAGGCTGCCGTTATCAGTAATCATGAAGGTACCAGGGGTATCTCCCTTAGTAATAGCTCCATGCTCTCTACTAACTGCATTATCCTGCTCAGAGTCAAACTGTAGCTGGTTTCCTGATGCTCTACCAAAGCTGATAGTATCATTAGCCTGGTAATCAAATTCCTCAACCTGGTTGGCTTTACTTCCCTTGAGGTGCTTAATGATGATATGCTTAATATCCTGCTTCATAATGTTGGATTTATGTGTTCGTAACAACATCATAAAGGTCCGTAGGATATAGCCTCCTCACCATCCATGCTTGACTAGATATTAGATGAGGTTTCCTTGGATTGTGTCTCCAAGTATCTTTCTATAGGGAAACCTATAGATGGGTTCCCAAATGAGTAGATAGGTGCGTATTTTTTGCTACAAATTCACGAAATTACAGCATGGAAAGTGAGGTGCGGAAAATCATACATGTAGATATGGATGCCTTTTATGCTTCCATAGAGCAGCGGGACGCACCTGAACTTAAAGGGAAGCCCGTGGCTGTAGGAGGTTCCCGCCAGAGAGGCGTCGTGGCTGCTGCCAGCTATGAAGCCAGGAAATACGGCGTAAGATCAGCTATGCCTTCCATGACTGCCTACAGACTATGTCCAGACATCGTCTTTGTCAGGCCCCGATTTGACACGTACAGAGATGTCTCCTACCAAATCCGAGAAGTATTTTTTCAATATACAGACCTGGTAGAGCCGCTTTCTTTGGATGAGGCTTATCTGGATGTGTCTGAGAATAAGGCCCAGATAGAGTCCGCTGCCTTGATTGCCAGAGAGATTAAGCAGAAGATTCTCAAAGAGACCAACCTCACAGCTTCGGCAGGTGTTTCCGTCAATAAGTTCCTCGCTAAGGTAGCCTCAGGCTGGAATAAGCCTGATGGACTTACCCTGATTCCACCTGAAAAGGCAGTAGCCTTCATAGAGAAACTCCCCATAGAAAAGTTCCATGGAATTGGGAAGAAGACGGCAGAAAAGATGAAGAAGATGGGCATTCACTACGGGTCTGACCTGAAAATGTACTCAGAACTGGATTTGGCAAGGAGGTTTGGGAAAACGGGTAGATGGTACTACCGCATTAGTAGAGGTATAGATAATCGAGCTGTGCAGCCCGACCGAATCAGAAAGTCTGTAGGAGCTGAAAATACCTTCAGGGAGGACATCATAGAGTTGGATGATTTGCTGGAGAAACTGGAACCTATTACCCGTAAAGTATCTGAGCGACTCAAGAGGATAGATAGTAGTGGGAGAACCATTACGCTTAAGATTAAGTATCACGATTTTGTACAGACTACCCGAAGTAGAACGGTTTCTTCTTATGTGAGTACCTTCGATGAGATATTTCCTGTGATTAAGGAGCTTTTGTATCATCCTGCTTATCCTGAGAAAGAGATACGCTTATTGGGTGTTTCCCTCTCTAACCTTATGGGAGAAGAGCCTGATGAACCTCAGCAGTTGAGTTTTGATTTTAAGGAGGACAGGAGTCCTTGACCTATTAAGGAGCAAACAGGAGTTTGTTCCGGCTCTAATGAGTCATTGAAACTATAATAGCTCCGGGTTTAAACCCAGAGCTATTATAGTTTCAGCAGGCAACTTTAGGAGAGAAGTAGAAATCCATTAGAAGAACTTAACTAGCCTGCTGCAATTACCTTTTCTGCATAGGCTTGAGGATTATTCTCGAAAGAGACTTTACAGCCGTCACAGCAGAAATAGACTTTGTGTCCTTCATGTTCTAGCACATGCTTAGCAGTACTTTTCTGGACAGGTACTCCACAAACGGGATTGATGTAGATATCAGGATTCTGCTCCATAGTAGGTACTGGAGCGGCAGCTTCCTGTGTATCATCTCGCATCACCTGCACTATCTGGGCCAGTATGCTGATGGCTACTTCTTCTGAGGTTTTGGCATTGATGTCCAGACCTGCCGGTGTTTTTATCTGTTGAAGTCTTTCTATGGGTATCTTCACTTCACGTAGGTACTTGAAGACCGCATTGGCTTTTCTCCTACTAGCCACAAAAGAAACATAAGGTACTGGCGACCTCAGGGCATTCTCTAGTAAAATCTCATCCTGTTCTCCCTGCGTACAGACTACGATAAAGGTATTCGGCGTGAGAATATCCTCTCCCAACTTCCCAGGTTGTAAATGCTGATCAGCAGTAGGATAACTCACCTTATCTGCGTCCGCCGCCATGGCAGATACTTGATATCCCATAGCAGAAGAAAGCTTTGCCAGAGCCATGCCTACGTGAGAACGACCCATGATAAAAATGTGAGGCTTTGGAAGTACAGGGTCTATATACACTTCCACACTTCCACCACTATGGCAGGTCATATGATATGAGATTACACCTGATCTTTCATCTTTATGGTCAGGACTAATAGATACCAGTCTGGCTTTTCCCTCCCTGATGGCTTCCTGCGCCTCCTTTACCACAATGCCACGAGTACATCCTCCACCTATCCAGCCCTTAACCTCGCCAGTTTGGGTAATGATGGCTTTATCTCCCGGCTTTCCTGAAGAGGGTACCTTCCTGTTCACCACATATGCTGTGGCAAAAGGGGTATGAGAATTCTGAAATTCTCTCGCTTGTTGGAAAAAAGTATCAGACATTGATTAATAATTGTTCCAGTTCTAATAAACTATCCAGATTGTGCGCGGACTGAAATACATCTAAGTGCGGAAGAGCTGCTTCCATTCCTCTGGCAGTAGGCGCATAGCCTTCCATCCCTTTTAGCGGATTTAACCAGACTACTTTAGAAGTACGCAGTCGGATTTTGTTAAGTTCTTCTGCTAGCATTTCAGGCTTTCCTGTATCCAGGCCATCGCTCAGGATCACAACTGTAGACTGGCCCGCCAAACAACGCTTGGAATAATTCTCATTGAAGTCCAGAAAACATTCCCCAATCACGGTTCCGCTTGACCAGTTATTAGCCTGTTCTGAGAGAATCAAAAGTGTTTTGGCCAGATCACTGGCATCCAGGTGATCACTGATGCACACCAAACGCGTACTGAACAAAAAAGCTTCTATCCTTTCAAAGTGCTCCTTTAAGGCACAGACAAAACGGAGTAGAAAGAAAGAATACTTATCCATAGATCCGCTCACATCCAGCATAATGACCAATCTTTGCTTGCGCTTACGTTTGGTTTTGAATACGGGCCTAATAGGATCTCCTCCCTGTTCCAGACTCCTTCTGATGGTTTTTCTCAAATCAAATAAGCCTTGCTTTTCGCTGGATTTCATTCTCCGCTTTATGCGAAGGCTCATTTGTTTCCACAGTTTCTCCGCTAGCTCTTCCAGATACTCACTGTCTATTTGAGTGAGTTTGGTGAAATCTGTTTTCCGAAGTCTTTCCACCTGATTGGCGCCACTGGTTTCGTGGCTTTCTTCTTTTCCATCTTTTCCCTCTCCCATTCCCAACATCACAATAGAGGCTGGTGTATTGGTGCGTTTTAGTAAGCCCTTTTTGGTAACCTTTCCTCTATTGATACGCTTGTCTTTCTGCCAGAATCTCTGGAAGAGTTCCTCAAAAGTGGTCCCTTCTTCTTTAGAATGGGCAGAGATGGATTTCCAGGCATGTGAAAGTTGCTGCTTATTATGAAAGAGCGGGGTATCAGCAGCCTCCAGCATCTCTATGCTTTCAGCTATCCCCACATTTAAGCCCTCATTCCGAAGAAGTTGGGCAAAGGCTAGCGTAGCTTGTTTCACATCTGGATAGACCTCGTACATAATTAGCTTACCGTCTCATTCACTTCTAGTCCTACTGCGGCCAGGAACCTGTCTACCCCTTCACTTCTTACCAGTTCTATATCATCAGCAGACTTTAATACACAACCCAGGGTCTTTTCTATGTTTTCTTTGCTGATGTATTTGTGCTCTAAGGCAAGCAGGGCTGATGCCCAGTCCAGGGTCTCTGCTATGCCCGGCATTTTCTGAAGTTTCCTTTTCCTCAGTTCATGTACCATGGAAACCAACTGCTGAGAAAGTCTCTCCTTAATTCCAGGAAGGTGTTTCTCCACAATCTTCAGTTCTTTCTCCATATCAGGATAAGGAACCCAGTGGTACAGGCATCTTCTTTTCAACGCATCTCCCAATTCACGGGTACGATTCGAAGTAAGGATGATGATAGGTTTATGGTTAGCGTATATGGTCCCCAGTTCAGGAATACTAATTTGGAAGGCAGAGAGAAGTTCGAGTAAAAAGGCTTCAAATTCCTCATCTGCTCTGTCTATCTCATCTATGAGGAGAACAGGGGCCTTATCCTGAGTGGTAATGGACTTTAGTAGCGGTCTTTTAAGGAGAAATTGCTCACTAAAGATATGAGCTTCTTTCTCCTCTTCAGACTTATCACTGTTTTCCTGAATCTTAATGGATAAGAGTTGCTTCTGGTAATTCCACTCATACACAGCTGAATGAACATCCAAGCCCTCATAACACTGAAGTCTAATAAGATCTGTACCCAGAATTTTGGCTAATACGTTGGCTAAGTCTGTCTTCCCCACACCTGGCTCTCCCTCCAATAAAAGAGGCTTTTCCAGTTTTAGGGTGAGAAAGAGCATGGTAGCCAATTCTTCTTCGGCTACGTATCCTACCTTATCCAGTGCATTTATTACTGCCTGGCTATCCTTGAACGATTTATCCATATAACATCAAGCTTCTGCCTCGGCTTCAGTTTCGGTCTCAGTTTCAGATTCTCCCTTCTTACCTTTAAACATACCAGTAAATTTCTCCTTTACCACAGCCCCCATTAGAGAACCTGCATTCAAGGTGTTATCCCCATCTTCATTAGTATCTCCTCCATCACCAGAAAGTTCCTCTTGCAAATTCCCAATAAACTGCTTGAAGATCTGGTCGCTCACATCGTTTATCAGACGAGAACCGAACTGGGCTATTTTCCCCATGATGGTTACATTCATGGTGAAATTGACAGTGGTCTTTCCATCTTCCTCTACTGCATTTCCTTCCATGAGCATATCAGCACTTCCTTTTCCTTTAGAGTCCAGTCCTTTTCCAAAGAGGACCATCTTCTTAGCCTCATTATCTAAATCCTGAATCTCAATATCTCCACTGTAAGCGGCTTTGATTGGGCCAAACTTAAGGGATACCTGCCCTTTATAGTTTTGGTCATCAATCTTTTCCGTGACAGAAGCGCCTGGCACACAGGTAACCACTTCGGCAGGATTACTGATAAAGGCCCAAACCTTATCAATGGACTGTTCTATAGAGAAGGTTTTTTCTATTGTTGTCTTCATTTTTTGTAGGTTTTATTAACAGGATGGAAGTGCCAGTCGGAGTGATACTCCAGCCTGACACTTCTTTCCAAGTAATTACAATTATGCTACTCCTTTTTCTCTTAGGATCTTCCATACCTTATATGGGGTGATA
>JBCDBC010000015.1:0-15469 GCA_039184535.1 Bacteroidota bacterium
AAAAAGACTTGGAATAATTTGGTATTTCTCACTAGTTTGGAGAACTTATCTAGATAAGACAAGATCATACACAATACACATTAGCTAATAGTACATGGCAACCAAGACAAAGAAAAACGCGAGTACATATACCAAAGAAGAGTTGCTGCACTGGTATGAGGAGATGCTGTTGATGAGGAAATTTGAGGAAAAAGCCAGCCAGTTATACATGCAGCAGAAATTCAGAGGCTTCTGCCACCTTTACATAGGACAGGAAGCTGTAGCTATGGGCATAGAAGCTGCCATCCGTCCGGATGATTATGTCATCACTGCCTACAGAGATCACGGGCCTGCGTTGGTGAGAGGAATTTCTGCCAATGAGTGTATGGCTGAACTCTACGGTAAGGCTACCGGATGTTCCAAAGGGAAGGGTGGATCCATGCACTTTTTCTCTAAGGAGAAAAACTTCCTCGGAGGACATGGTATTGTAGGTGGTCAGATTCCATTAGGTGCTGGCCTTGCCTTTGCCAGTAAATACAAAGGAGAAGAAAGAGTTACTGTATGTATGATGGGAGATGGTGCTACTCGTCAGGGTGCCCTTCATGAGGCTTTCAACCTGGCTATGCTATGGAAGCTTCCTGTGATCTACATCATAGAGAACAATAACTACGCTATGGGTACCTCTGTAGAGCGTACCTCTAACGTAACGGAACTGTACACGCTTGGCGAGTCTTATGATATGCCGTCTGCACCTGTAGACGCCATGGATGTGGTTAAGGTAAAAGAAGCTATGGACGAGGCGGTAGCCTTTGTAAGAGGAGGAAATGGTCCAATGCTATTAGAGATGAAGACCTACCGCTATAAGGGGCACTCCATGTCTGACCCTGCCAAGTACAGAACCAGAGAGGAGCTTAACCAGTTCAAAGGGAAGGATCCTATCGCAAATCTGCAGATGTACATAGCGGATCAGGGACATGATTTCTCAAAAGAGTACAAAGAGATAGGAGATAAGATTAAGGCGATTGTGGACGAGAGTGTGAAGTTTGCGGAGGAATCTCCTTATCCAGATCCATCAGCTTTGTATGAAGATGTATACGTAGGAGATTATCCTTATATCATGGACTAAGGATACTTCTTAAGAATAAAAAATGAGTCATACTGAGTTTTCAGTATGGCTTATTTTTTTGGGGGGAGCGACTGCCAAAAAGAAGGGCACACGGCTGATATGGAAGGCCCACTGTAGACGACGAAGCACTGGCTAAGCTTCTTTTGAGAAAAAATCGGCTATTGAAATGCTTGTAAAGAGTTTCTTCTCATTCGTGCTTCTTCATTTTCCTTGTTGAAAACGAAGCAAAAAACAAGAACAAATAAACCAAGGCCTATTCACAAGCCATCCTCCCCGTCCCGATTTGATCGGGATTCACCCCTACGCACATGAGAATCAGAAAGTTTTAGGGGAGGATCCTATGTATGACTCATAATGCTGTTTTCTCGTAGAAGAAATATGAAGACCACATATCTATCATTCATACTAATTCTCACTTTAGGTATATCCCAATCTTTTGGACAGCTTAAAAGGCCTGAGCGAGTTCAACTATCCACCTCATATGAGACCTACTTCTACGAGCTGGATGAAAAAGAAAACTGGCAGGAAGTAGACAGCTTGAAAGAGGGAAGCCTTATCATAGAGAATAGTTTTCCCAAGGGGAATTGGTACGTGGACCCTTCTGGTGAGACTTTTACCTATGTGGTTTTCTGGACCCGGGTAATCAATGAGACGGATAGGCCAATCGAACTGGCCATAGATTTCCCTTCAGAATCATTTCGCCTGTTCCCTGAACCTGATTCTTATATAAAAGTATTTCTTCCGACAAGCAAGATGACCCCTGATCAGGAACCATTCGAGGACTACGGCCTGACAAACTTAAGGATTACTTTTGACCTGGGCTTTATTCTACCCTCCCGCTTACGGAAGACGATCCAACCGAAGGAGGAGTATATGTTTAATGTGGGTGCCTTAGCTTATCAGGGAAAAGGAACTGCTCGTACAGGCCTGATCCAAAAAGAGGGAGAGCTCTTTTATAAAATGAGCTTCCTCCCCTTTGTCGAATCCTACTTACTACCTTGTGGGGAGATAATGCTAAAGTGAAATTGAGTGCAATTCCACAAGCCTTTAGCCGAATAGCATCATCAAGCTGCATCAGTATGTCCATTCTCCCGTAAGCTAGACCATACTTACAGATACAAACCATCATGAAGAATTTCTTTATCCTTACACTAAGCCTTTCATTCTCCTTATTAGCTACTTTTTCTGCTCAGGGACAAACCCGGGAAGATTCTCTTGCAGTCAAGCAAGTAGCTTTGGATTATATAGAGTCTCAGCACAATGTAAAGCCAGAGCAGTTTGAGCGTGCTGCACACCCCAGAATGGTCAAAAGAACTTTTTGGACGCACACAAACTCTGGAAAGGAGTATTTGAGAGAAACATTCACTGATGCCATGATTCTTTTGGCAGCGACCTATAATCAGGAAGGAGATCAGTTTCCAGAGAATCCTAAAAAAGAGGTCATCATCCTGGACATGTATGATAAAACCGCATCAGTAAAGCTGGTAGCAGATGACTGGGTTGACTATATGCACATTGTGAAACTAAACGGGAAATGGCAGCTCGTAAATGTGCTATGGCAGTTTCATGATTCCAGTGAGCATTAAGGGGATTATTTGTAAATGTTAAGCTATGAGTCCAGCTTTTTCCCGAAGATTGTTAACCGAAAGTATGCTTGAAATAAACTTAATCAGATGCTTACACCTGACCCATTAGCATGTAAATCCTTTGCAACCCCAGAAGACCTTTATAACTGGCTGGCAGAACATCACGCCACCGAAAATGAGCTTTGGGTAAAGATCTTCAAGAAGCATACTAAAATCCCAAGTGTGAGTTGGAAGGAGGTGGTCATAGAGTCGCTCTGTTGGGGCTGGATTGATGGCATTAAGAAATCAGTTGATGATCAAGCTTACCTTCAACGGATTACGCCGAGGAGAGCCAGGAGCAAATGGTCGAAGATAAACACTGAGCATGTGAAGCGTTTGATAGAGGAGGGAAGAATGCAGGAAGCGGGTCTAGCACAGGTTCGTGCTGCGAAAGCAGATGGTCGATGGGCAAACGCTTATCCGCCTGTAAGTGAGTGGAAAGTACCAGCAGATTTCCTGGAAGCATTAGAGAGTAGGCCAAAAGCAAAATCCTTTTTTGAGTCTCTGCCTAAATCCAGTCGACACGTGATAGCCTATGGCCTAAGCTCAGCAAAGAGGGCAGAGACCAGAAAGAGGCGATTTGAAAAGTTCCTGGATATGTTAGCCCGCGAAGAAAAGCCGAAATAATGATGAGTTGGCTGAGTTAATTTACTTCTTTCTCTTTTTAGGAGCGATTACCTGGAAGTCTACCCTTCTATTTACCCCTCTACCCAGATTGGAGGAGTTTTCCATGATGGGATTATCTTCCCCGTAACCTACTGTTTTCATTCTGTTTGGAGGTACCCCCAGGGAAATGAGTCTTCCTTTAACGGATTCAGCTCTGGTCTCAGATAAGTTTTGGTTGGTATCCTCAGCTCCTACATCATCAGCATGGCCCTTAATGACTAATCTCATTTTAGGATTGGCTTTCATACTCAGGTAGATGCGATACAGGTCGCGGTTGTAGGCTGGATTTATTTCAGCAGATCTGGTTTCGAAGAATAGGGGAGTCACGCCAATGTCCTTCAGTGGCATGGGTGTCAACTTCTCATTGGGGTCCAGTGTGATCAGCCTATCCTTTAATAGCAACTTGGAGTCTATGCCATCGTCTACTTTAACGGGTTTGGTAGTTCCCGCGTTTGGACCTCCAAGGCTATTGCTACTACCCGCATTAGTGCCAGCTATGGCACCTTGCCCATTTGCTCCTTGATTACCCGTAGCTAAGCCGTTACCAGCTCCACTGGCATCAGAAGCTAGATTACCTCCTTTTCCGGCATTAGCTCCTCCTGTAGATTGGCCGGAAGCTTCTGATAAATCTCCTTCACCATTTGCGCCCTTCCCATTTGCTGCTAACTCAGCAGTTGGATCTGGCTTAACTAGCCTGATATCCTTCTTAATTTCTTTATAAAGATTCTCCTTACTTAAATCCAGGGGTAAGCTTTTGGAAGTGTAGCCACTAGCTCTTGCTACCAGTCTATAGGATCTTCCCAGTTGGAGAATGGTTTTTATGCCGTCTCTGCCTGTCTGATCTATGGTTCTCATAGCTCTTCCTGTCTCCGCGTTTTCTATCACCAGGGAAGACTTCACTTTTTCTCCTGTCTTATCATCCACTATATCCGCCATCAGGAGGGCAACCGGTTTAGGGCGCTGATCAGCACTTAGTGCCATACGTACTATGTCAGCCTGGTCCTCATACTTGACCATATAGGCATATTCTCCAGAAGCAGAAATAGAGTAGTAAGCATCAAAGCCTTCTGTATTTACTTTTGGCCCCAGATTAACAGGATCACTCCACTTTTTCCAGCTATCATCTTCTCTAACGGTTTTGTAGATATCTACTGAGCCTTCACCACCCTTTCTATCGGAGGCAAAAAAGAGGGTTTTCAAATCCGCTCCCAGAAAAGGAGAGAATTCACTGGAACTGGGGTAATTGATATTCTTCCCCAGGCTAACTGGTTCTGACCAAACATTATTCTGCTGCTTAAAGCTTACGTAGAGATCGCCCTTTTTACTCTGCTTCCCACTTTTCTTACTACAAAAACTCAGTAGGAGCACCTTATTATCATAAGACATAAAGGCACTGGAGAATTTTCCATTAGCGAGCTTATCGTAGTTTTTGATTTGTAGGGAAACGGGACTAGACCACACACGGCCATTTCTTTTACTGATAGAAACGCCAGGACCCATATATCGACCGTTTTTATAAGAGCCGGCTATGACGATCTGGTTTCCGTCTGGACTTACGGTGTATATGGAGTTGTATTTTCTTTTGTTAAAAGGATTAGGCATCCGTTTAGCAGGACCCCAGTCAGCGCTGGCATTCATTCTCTGGCTAAACCATATGTCCTGACTGCCAGTCTCTCCATGACTATTCTGAGGATGATTTGCCCGAATAAAATAGATGGTTTTCTCATCAGGAGAAATTACCGGGAGAATCTCATCATAAGTAGTATTAATGTTGTCCCCCAGGGACTCCGGCTGGGCAAAGCCTATCTGTACGAGCAGGCAGATAGATAAGAACAGCGAATATTTGATCATAGAAACCAGCTAAATGATTGATACCGAATTCCCGATATGCTGAGTTTTTAACGTAATTTAGAGGCCGAGTTACATACAAAACTACAGCCTATATGCTTTCCGTTCAATGTTTTACATTTAATCCCTACCAAGAAAACACTTATTTACTTTCAGATGAAACCAAAAATTGTGTCATCATTGATCCAGGGTGTTATACCGCAACTGAGCAGCAAGAACTTTCTACATACATTGAACAACAGGGACTTACGGTTGAATTACTCCTAAATACCCATGGGCATATTGACCATATGATGGGTAACAGTTACGTGAAAAATACCTACCAGGTTCCTTTTCTAACGCATGAATTAGTCATTAAGGAGCTGGATTACGTGCCTGGATACGCTCCCATGTTTGGGCTAAGTGTGGAACCTTCTCCCCACCCTGACACCTTATTAGACGAAGGCGACGTGGTGAAGTTTGGAAATACTGAGTTACAAGTCTTTTTTACGCCAGGTCATTCTGCGGGTCATATCAGCTTCCTTCATGAAGAAAGTAAGCAGCTATTCTCAGGAGATGTCCTGTTTCAGGGAAGTATAGGGAGAACAGATCTTCCCGGCGGTTCTTATCCAGTTCTCATGAAAACCATAGTTAAGAAAATTCTCCCCTTAGGAGATGATGTGATCGTCTACTCTGGACATGGACCTGAGACCTCCATAGGAGTGGAGAGGCAGTCCAATCCATTTATTCTCCAGTACCAGGGCGGTGGTAGAGGTTAAGCTTCCAGTACTTCAGCTTCGTAGAATAAGTTCTCAGCATTTACATTGGTAACTTCTGCCACTTCATCCAGTGGAAGATTTTTCAGTTCTGCTACCTTTTCCGCTACGTAGTGGGTGTAGCTACTTTCATTCCTTCTGGGTTTATCCTTTCTATGTGGAACAGGAGGCAGGTAAGGACTATCTGTTTCCAGTACGATCCATTCAAGGGGAATCTCTCTCACCATCTGCTGTACGTCCTTGCGGTAGGTAACTATCCCTCCTATCCCTAGCTTGAATCCATCCAACTCACAGATTCGGGTGGCCTGTTCTGCGTTCCCGTCAAAACAGTGAACAATTCCTGTTAGCCCATCCTCATAATGCGCCTCTATCATGTCAGTTACCTCATCTATGGCATCTCTGGCGTGAAGGATGATGGGCAGTTCTGTTTCCTTTGCCCAGTTGAGGTGGACTTCCAGAGAAGCTTGTTGGCGGGGAAGGGTACTCTTATCCCAATACAGGTCCAGGCCGGTTTCTCCTATACCCACATATTTTTTGGTTTCATCACTCAGCTCTTTCTCTATGGCTGCCAACTGTTTCTCATAGTTCACTTCTACTTGGGTAGGATGTAGCCCTATCATGGGGAAGAAAAAGTCAGGGGACTTCTTGGTGAGGGCCCACATAGCTTCTATGGTTTCCAGGTCTACATTAGGAAGGAATACAGCTTTTAGGTATTTCTTGGCCCTTTCTATGACAGCATCCTGGTCGTGATTAAACTTTTCGCTATACAGGTGGGCGTGTGTATCTATTACTCTCATCATTTCCTACACTTATAATCTGCTGAGCAACTCTTCTTTTTTCTGCTCATACTCCAGAAGGGATAGCTTTCCATCATTATATTTCTCAAACAATAGATCTATCGTTTTCATCACTTCATCTCTAATCTCCAGCCAGCTTACCTGAGAGGTATCAAAGCCCTGCTCTTCATATGAAGGAGGGGGAGCCTGCTCTGCCGCCGGATCAAAGTATTTAACAGCATCCAGAAAGCGGGTGAGGATTTGGGCTACTTCCTTACTCTTGGTAGATAAGTTATGAGTTGCCAGTCCTCCCTGCTGATTGGTGGTAACTATGCAGTCATCTCCATCAGCTTTTGCGCTTCTGACATCCTCCAGTAAAAACTTCCCTTTCGGATAGAAACAGGTATCTGTAGTAAAAATGATGGAACCGCTGCTGAACATACCATCATAGATGTGGAGGGCTAGTACATCATTGGGACTGGATATGCGGGTGTCTTTCCTCAAAAGCTTTCCCAGCTTCACTGCTGGAAGTTTTGGGAAGACATACAGGCCGAGGTTCTCGTCCAGTGGAAATTTCTCACGAATTAGGGTTCTGTACATATCTGAAGGTTGAAAACCAGATAGTCAATATTATCCCCGGCAAGTTACATTAAGAAGAAAGAATTGTAAAAGAGTTGAGCCACCCTTTATAAAGAGGGTGGCTCAATCATTTTTTGCCTTTTATTCTTACTCAATTCCGTATTCTTTGCTTAGAGAGTAAATGGTCTTGGCTAGATGTAGAAGCTTGGTCATTTTGGAGCGCTGGGGAGCGGGATCTTGAGAAATTTCTTCCTTTACTGGCTCAAGTGCCATTTTGTTCGAAAATTAAATTTGACGATTAGTTGGACAAAGTATCGCTTGGATATTATACATAAATATACCAATAAATCGCCTTCATATTATGCAATGATTGTTGAGGTTTCTCTATTCATCCCTGAGTGTCAGAAATAGCCGTCTAAATGGTTTTCGGTAGCTGTTTTAGGATGTTTCCTGAGAATTTATCTGCTGTGTTTTTGAACATTCTTTCCCCTCCATGCCTTTGTTTGTATATGAGAATAAAGATTCCCATTCCCGTGAAAGGAAAGCCTGAGGAGATACTTAAAAGGTTTGATCGCCAGTTATTTGAAGCGCTTACGCCTCCGGGAATAAAGGTAGAGCTACTCAGATTTGATGGTTCTAAGAAGGGAGACCGGATACATGTACGTCTCCATATGCCTTTGTTAGGGAAGCAGGATTGGATAAGCGTTATTACAGAGGAGGTATGGAATGAACAGGAGGCATATTTTGTTGATGAAGGAGAACAGTTACCTGCCTTTCTTTCCAAGTGGCGGCATAAGCATCTGGTGGAAGCTTACAAAAGTGGTAGTAGGATAGTAGAAGATATCACCTATGAGAGCCCCAACGGATTATTGACTATTCTGCTGTATCCGGTGATGTATCTTCAGTTTGCTTACCGAATCATTGTGTACAGGAAGGTTTTTGGAAGGATATAAGCTGAGAGGGATTTTTGGTGGGAGCAATTCTTGTATTAGATATATGTGCTATGTCCGTTAACAGACAGGAACAAAGCCGAAATGAATCGTACCTTTGTGCTTTATGAATGCAGTCAGTGTAAATACCAGTATCGCGGTCATTATACCTGCCTATAATGAGGAAGCCTCCATAGGAAATGTAGTGAGGGACATTCCATCTGAGTGGGTACAGGAGGTAGTGGTGGTGAGTAATGCCTCTACAGATAATACCGAGAAGAATGCGAGTGAGGCGGGCGCTACTGTATTACAGGAAGGGAGAAAAGGATATGGGTATGCCTGTTTAAAAGGAATTTCCTATCTCCGAGAACTTGAATCGCCACCTAATCTGGTGGTGTTCCTGGATGGAGACTATTCTGATTACCCTGAAGAACTTCCTAATCTGGTTAGACCCATTTTGGAAGAAGGAATGGATATGGTTATTGGATCCAGAGTGCTGGGAAAGCGAGAGAAAGGTTCCCTGACACCTCAGCAGGTATTTGGGAACTGGCTGGCTACTACGCTGATCAGGTGGCTGTATGGGATAAGATTTTCTGACCTGGGGCCTTTCAGGGCTATAAAGTTCGATAAATTGGTAGAGCTGGATATGCAGGATAAGACCTACGGCTGGACGGTGGAAATGCAAGTGAAAGCTGCCAAAAATCAATTTAAGTGTGCGGAGGTTGCTGTAAATTATCGGCGGAGAATAGGGGTTTCCAAGGTAAGCGGAACTGTGAAAGGGACCATTTTAGCAGGATATAAAATCCTTTGGACTATTTTCAAGCTATTGTAAATAGATGGAAACCACTGGTAACTAGTTGATTAGATCTTATAGCGTAAAGGCTATATCTATTCAGATATTGGAAGGCAAACAGTAGACATGTATTTTTGCGGTTTGAAAATGAAAACTGGGGAACTCATAAATAATTATACGACCATTTGTCGTTAGCCTTATGTTCACACAATTTCTGGAATATACGGTATTGACGGTATACGTCGTTTGCTTGGGACTCATCGTCCTGTATAGCGTCATGCAGCTTCATCTGATCATCTTGTTTCTGAGAAGACGCAAGAAAGTGGTGGCGCTGGCTCCCCTGTCTGATGAGGACGATCACCCCTTTGTTACCGTCCAACTTCCTATCTACAATGAATTATATGTGGTAGAGCGCCTGCTGGACTCAGTGGCTGCGCTGGATTATCCTAAGGATAGATTTGAGATACAACTATTGGATGATTCTGATGATGAGACCCTGGAAGTAGCTGCTAAGAAGATTGCAGAGCTACAAGCTAAGGGCATACAAGCTATACATGTGAGGAGACCGGAAAGAGGAGGATTTAAGGCAGGGGCACTTGCCTATGGGATGGAACATGCGAAAGGCGAGTTCATCGCAGTATTCGACGCTGACTTTATCCCCAATCCGAACTTCCTTAAAGCCACTATGCCTCACTTTAAGGACGAAAAGTTAGGGGTAGTTCAAGCCCGCTGGGAACATATTAACCAGGACTATAGCATGCTCACAGAGGCATTGGCTTTTCACCTGGATGCTCACTTTACCATAGAGCAGTTTGGAAGAAATGCCGGAGGATTCTACATGAACTTCAATGGAACTGCCGGGGTTTGGAGAAAGCAGTGTATAGAAGAAGCTGGTGGATGGGAATATGATACCTTGACAGAAGACTTGGATCTAAGTTATCGGGCTCAGTTGAAGGGATGGAACTTCCGCTATGTAGATGAGATAGGTGCTCCGGCCGAGTTACCTGCAGAAATGGGGGCCATTAAATCTCAGCAGTACAGATGGATGAAAGGAGGAGCGGAGGTAGCCAGAAAAATGCTGAGGACACTTTGGCGTTCAGATGCGTCTTTCCTAAGAAAACTCCATGGGTCTGCTCATCTATTGAGTAGTTCTGTTTTTCTACTTGTACTGGGCTTAGGTGCTACCAGTGTGCCGCTGCTCTACATCAAGCATGAACTCTTCGGTGGAAATATTCAGTTTCTCTTAGTCCCTGTGATCCTGCTGTTTCTCAGCTTCCTGGTATTGGCCACTATGTACATGATCACCTTCAGTTGGCGGGAACCTACCTTCAAGGCTGCCCTCAGAAGATTTACTAAGTACTACATACCCTTCCTAGCCTTGACTATGGGGCTTTCTCTACATAACTCTATCGCTGTTGTTCAGGGATTTTGGGGAAAGCGTACGCCCTTCATCAGGACGCCTAAGTTCAACCTGACCAAAAAGGGAGACTCCTGGACGGCCAATAAATACATCAGCAAGAAGGTCAAGCCTTCGGTATACGTAGAGCTGGGTTTATTTCTCTATTTCTGCTTCGGTTGTTTACTGGCTATCTACTTTTGGGATCTTAGCATACTTCCTTTTATGATGATGCAAGCCTTCGGCTTCGGAGTCGTGGGCATCAATAGCTTCATCCACGCTGCTAAGTAATTTTTATTCATCACTAACATGCTGGTTACCTGTTTAACCTTCCTCCCATAAAGGGCGTAAGAATTTATGACCCTAAACAAACAGTTATGAACCTACGCAACCTAAGCTCATTATTCCTAAGTACCCTTCTGGTGTTTCTGGGAAGCTCTCTTCACGCTCAAAAGATCCTTTCAGAAGACGCGCTTTCCCCTGAAACTTTCTCTGTACAGATTTGGCAGGAAGGAGAGATGATCTACGAGAAAGATGGAAGCTACTTACTAGAGAAAAAACCTTTTACCCTGGTCTTTAAGTGGGAGAGAAAGAAAGTAGATGGTGTCTACGCATTCATAGATACAGATCCCATTCTATATAATCGACCAGAAGAGAGCTCCATTCCTTTTATAAACGAGTTATACGCTGTTACTCTTGCAGATAGAGAGTTTAATCCTAACAAAGTCTTATTTCTCTCGGATTCTATAGGCGTAAACTTTTTCAGTGATCCTTCAAGAGGAAGTAATAACTATAGCCGATTCAATAAGCTGGAAAGTAGTATGGATACTTTCACAGGTTACCGTGAAGTAGAAGCTATACAAACGCGAGAGAAACATTATGAGTTATTAGATATGAGGGAGCCTGTCTATCTACTGTGTTTTGCTACCAATACCTTTGAGGACCAAGAGCAGCATGGTGTGCATGTTTTGAAGCGCTTGAAGCTGAAAATTAGCTGGAAGTAGGTAGTTTTACAGCATGATATTGAACCGACTGGGAATACTTCTGCTATCCATTCTCCTAATATCTTCCTGTACAAATTCATCTGAAAGAAGCGGTTTGCTCATAGCAGCCGCTGCCAATGTGCAATTTGCCATGGATGAGTTGGTATCCACTTTTGAAGGGCAGACTGGGATTCAGTGTGAAACCATCATTAATTCTTCCGGGAAGATAACTGCCCAGGTCATGGCAGGTGCCCCCTATGATGTATTCATCTCTGCCGATCTGAAATATCCTAATACACTCAAGGAGAAAGAACTAACTGCTAAAGGACCAGATGTGTATGCAGAAGGAAAGTTGGTCTTGTGGAGTGTGGACACTTTTTTAGTTCCTAAAGTAGACATATTAGTAAATACCTCCATCCAGAAAATAGCCATGGCTTCTCCCAGAACAGCTCCTTATGGAAAGGCTGCAGAAGAGTGCCTGGTGCATTATAAACTTTTGGAAAAAGTAAGTAGAAAACTGGTCTACGGAGAAAGTATCTCTCAGACCAATCAGTTTATTATCTCTGGAGCGGCTCCTGTAGGATTTACCGCCTTATCCGTAGTTCGTTCTCCTAACCTTGAGGGGAAAGGTAAGTGGCTGTTAATATCTGAAGAGGCTTATTCTCCCATAGAGCAAGGGATGGTTATTCTCAACTCTTCCTCAAAGAAAGAGGAGGCTGAAGCCTTTTACGACTTTATGCTATCTGAAGAAGCCCAAATCATTCTCAGGAAGTATGGGTATGGGATTCCAGAAACTGCCCGGCAATAGGTATATTGGCAGGAAGGATGGAATTTCTATGATCAGTTGGGCTCCGATTATACTTACTTTTCAGTTAGCTATTCTCACTACAGTTATTTTACTGCTATTGGGGATCCCGCTTGCCTACTGGCTTTCCTACACCCAAAACAGACTAAAACCCATCATAGAAGCATTGGTCAGTATGCCTTTGGTGTTACCGCCTACAGTGCTTGGTTTTTACTTATTGATGGCCTTCAGCCCGGCAAATAGCTTTGGGGCTTTTCTCCAGAATAGCATAGGTCTGCAACTTGTCTTTTCATTCGAAGGCTTGCTGGTAGCATCTGTGATTTATAGTCTTCCCTTTATGGTACATCCGGTACAGGCAGGCCTGACTAATCTTCCCTCCTCTCTTTCTGAAGCCGCCTATGTCTTTGGGAAGTCCAGATTCACAACCTTAAGAAGGGTCTTACTCCCCAATATTAAGCCGGCCTTATTGACGGGAATAGTATTGGCATTTGCCCATACCATAGGAGAGTTTGGGGTAGTACTCATGATAGGGGGAAGTATACCTGGGGAAACACGTGTGGCTTCTATTGCTATTTATGAGGAGGTAGAGGCTCTGAATTATGGAACTGCACATGCTTATTCTCTCTTCCTGCTGATTACATCCTTCCTGATCCTGCTAGCAGTATATTCTCTCAATGGTACCACCCTTAAAAAAGTGGGCCCATGATGAGTTTCTCTTTAGAAACCACTCTTAACGGTGCTGGGGGGAAGATGAATTTCTCTGTAGAAGGGGAACTACAGAAGGGCCAATTCCTTTGCTTAAAAGGTCCTTCCGGTGCCGGTAAAACTACCCTCTTAAGAATGATAGCAGGACTCAGGAAAGCTGATAAAGGAAAGGTTTTCTTTTCAGAAGTCTGTTGGCTGAATACGGAGAAAAAAATATTCCTCCCACCCCAAAAACGGAAGGTAGGCTTTGTGTTTCAAGACTATGCCCTCTTTCCCAATATGACAGTACACGAAAACCTGCAGTTTCCCATGGGCAAGGAGAAGGACGAGCAGCGGATGACAGAATTACTGGAGATGATGGAACTCACAGCGCTCCAACATCAGAAACCGGGGAAATTATCAGGCGGACAACAGCAACGGGTAGCCCTCGCAAGGGCACTTGCCTTTAAGCCCAACCTCCTATTGCTGGATGAACCCTTGGCTGCCCTGGATCAGGATCTACGCACCCAACTCCAGACCTACTTGAAAGAAGTGCATAAGCGATTCCAGCTTACTACTATCATGGTGAGCCATGATGAGCAAGAGATCAGAAAGTTAGCAGATGAGGTTTGGGTGATGGAGGAAGGTACCATCATTCAAAGAGGGAAATCGGAAGAAGTGCTTACGGCTACTCAAATCAAGCTAATAGGAAAAGTGAAAGAGGTGATTCAAAAAGAGGGCTATCAGGAGCTGGTTTTAGTTTCTGGCCCTAATGAATGGAGGTTGAGAAGAGGGGTAAAGGAGCGTTTTGAGTTAGGAGAAGAGGTGGAAGTGATCATTTGAGGTTGGGAAGTTTTCCAAGAAGAAATTTCTCATATAAACAGTTTTGTATTAGACTATTCCATAAATTAGTATTTACAAAAACCTACCTATAACTAATAAAAACTTCATTTAAGGCTTTATGGCCTATTCATTAGATTAACTCTGGTTCATGTCGTTATCCTCATTTTCTATTCGTGTTATCATTCTTCTCACTTTCTTCTCATCTATTATTTCCACTTATGGGCAGGATATTTCCCTGGCAGAACTTAAAGTCCTAAAACTGCAGGCTGACAGTTTAGTAGAAGCCGATGAATACGTTAAGGCCGAGCCTATTTATCAGCAAGTATTAGAACAATACGAGAATGGTAAGGAGAAGGATCTCTCTTTTCATGTATTGCTATTGTCCCATTATGCAGATCTGTACAATTATGATAGGTTGAGTAATATTAAGAGAGAGGAAGAATTACTGCTACAGGCGGAAGCCATTGTAGATCCTGAGGCTGTCTCTCCTTTTGCTTTATCTAATTATTACATCAGCAGAGTTGCCTTGGAAAATGAGAGTTCTAATTTTGACAATATGCTGGGCTACTTACAAAAAGCCCAGGAAGTGTGTGCGAGTAGGAGAGAGGAAATGATTCAGGAGGCAGGCTATAAGGAAGCCATAGATATAGAAGCAACTATCCTGGAATGGTTTATTTCAATCTATCAAAAACTGGCTCAGGAAGATAATCTCATTGAGGCTTATGACAAGCTAACTGATTTTTATGAGCAATATGGAGAGCGTGCAGATATAACCTTCTATGTAGCCCTAGCTAGTTTTCGGGTAGGAAGGTACTACCAACGCCTGGATCCTGTAAAGGCTGCTTACTACTTCGACAAGTGTATCAGTTTCCAGCCAGATGATCTGCAACAAGTTTTTTATAGCAACCTCTGTAAGGGCTTTGCCTATGTAGCAGCCAAGATGTATGAGCAAACCAAAGAAATCATTAAAGAGATGGATGGGTTTGAGGACATTCCTTTTCAATGGGAGCTCAACAGGGATGAGCTGGCGTGTAGGTATTATTCGGAAATAGGGGACAAAGATAATTTAGTCAAGCGGGCCAATAGAATGCTCACGACTATGAATAAGCAAGGTACTCCTGTGAATGTATTAGCCTTCCAGCCTGAAAAATTTACCCATTTTGATGCATTGGATATACCTGTATTACTCTCACAGGTAGCCTACTTTTTAGAAGGGATAGACGATCCCACCTTACGTAAAACATCTGAGGAACTCTTTAAAATTTGCTTGCAGAGATTTGTTGAGAAGCAAAAAAGAGTACCATCTAATTATCACTTGATTATCTATAAACTCATACAGAACAGGATTCTTAAACTGTTGGAGAGAGAGGACGTTAGCAAGGCTGAAAAGATAGATCTCCTGGAGATGATGGAGAAGGTAGAACAGAAAGGGCGAATCAATAAACTCTTAGCTAACAGATCCTTGGCATCTAATCCTTCAGGCTTAGATGCATTTATCAAAGAGGAGAGAGAATTAAGAGATTTAGAAACAGAGCTTAAGCAGCAGGAAGGAGAAAATGATTCTCTCACGAATGCTGAGCTAGTGAAAGTAACCTTTGCATTAAATGAGTTACAGAAGAAGATCAAGAAAGAGAACCCTACCTTATTCTCCCAGGCCAGTACGGACTTTGAATTTGATGAAT
>JBCDBC010000016.1:0-15148 GCA_039184535.1 Bacteroidota bacterium
AGGTAGTCCACGCGTATTTGGCGGACAAGTTATGGCGCAGGCATTATATGCCGCTATGCAAACCGTCCCTTCAGATAGACACGTGCACTCCTTACATGGATATTTCCTGCTGGCTGGAGATCTTAATGTCCCTATCATATTTGATGTGGATAGGATCAGGGATGGTGGGAGTTTTACCACCCGTAGAATAGTAGCTATTCAGAAAGGAAAGGCCATTTTTAATATGGCAGCTTCTTTTCAGCTAGAGCAGGAAGGCTATGATCATCAAATTCCCTTTCCAGATGTCCCTCCTCCTGAAGAACTAGAAACAAGAGAAGGCTTAGTAGAGAAATATCAGGATAATTGGCCTGACTATTTCAAGGTCCTTTATCAAATGGCTCGCCCTTTGGAATATAGGCCCGTAGAAACCTACGATCCCTTTTTGCCAGGGAAACAGCCTCCCTTCAAAAATGTCTGGGTAAAATCTAAAGGCAGTATGCCAGATGAACTAAATCAGCATAAGCTCATTCTTACCTATTTATCGGATTACAATCTCCTGAGTACAGCGAAGTTGCCCCATGGTGATGTTCTCACCTTTAAGAATACACAGATAGCCAGCCTGGACCATGCTATGTGGTTTCATCGTGATTTTAGAATGGACGACTGGATTTTATACTCTATAGATAGTCCCAGTGCTTCCGGTGCCAGAGGATTTACCAGAGGAAACTTCTTTACCCGTGATGGGAAGCTCATTGCTTCTACTGTTCAGGAAGGACTTATGAGACCTTTCAAAGCGAAGGATTAGGAGTTTTCTAAAATTAAGCCACAGATTCACTGATTGAATTCGAATTTCATTTGTGAATCTGTGGCTTTATGTAAATGCCTGCAGTAAAGCGTCCCTAGCAAGATCGTTGAGGCTCTCGAAACGACTAAGCTCAATGGGGCAAGACAACCCTTCGAGAACCTCAGGGTCCGTCCTACTTCAAAGAGTTAGTTTCGTTCCCTACTCCTGAGGAACATACTCTATGGAATCCAGTTCTACTTCTATTTGACTACCATAGGTAAGACCAAAACCAAATTCATAAAGGGGATCTTTAGAATCATAAGGGGTGTCCTCTTGTTGGTTTCTCACTGCTTCCATAGAGGAAGGGAGTTCTATGGGGAGCTTTCCTTTAGGGGAGAATTCTCCGAAGAGGATGGATAGAAGTGCTTCATCTGTAGCACCAAAGTTGGCTAGCAAAGCAGCTGCATGCTCAGATATTTCCGGGATTACCGCCGCTCTATCCAGGTAAATGTCTACAATGGTAGGCTTAGCCTTGAGAATGGACAATATCCGCTCTTTCTCTTCTCCTTTGAAATCCAGGTCTCCCTGATGGAAGAGTCTTTCCAGGAAGCCATCCCTCGGCTGGTATGGAGTGGCTATTCTTAAAATGGCAATATCAGCTTCTTCTACTGTTTCTACTACATTGGCGTGCTGTTTCACCAGCTCAGGGTCCATATTTTCTATGTATACCTTCACGGCTTTCTCCAATGGAAGAAGGAGTTTATTATTAATATCTCCATTTTTGAGGAGTACAATAGACTTCTTTTGTGCCAGCAATCCGGCTTCCTGGAATTCTTCTTTCCCTACTGTCTCCGCAGCGTATACCTCGTCCAGGAAAGGATTATCAAATAAGCCCAGGATAAATTTATGTTCCAGAAGTCTCCTAACTGATTCATCCAAACGACTTTCAGGAATCACTCCGCTTTCCACTAGCTCTACTATGAGAGCCGGATTAGCAAATCCGCCAAACTGATCCACTCCTGCATCTAGAGATTTCTTTACCAACTCTATAGGGGACAGGTCTTCCACTCCCCATTTCTTAGCGCTGACTATTTCAAATCCAAAAAGTTCAAATCCTTCAACTGTAGCCCAGTCAGAACATATTACTCCTTCAAAGCCAGCTTCTTCTCGGAGCATACTCAATACTTCCTTATTGTAGTTGAAGCCTACTTCTTCTAAGCCTATTCCTTCTGGTAGACCATAATAAGGCATAATCTGAGCAGTCCCTGCTTCAAAAGCACCCTCAAAAGGAATTTTGTGGTAGTCAAACATACCGCCAGGATATACTTGTTCTTTACCTACAGCAAAGTGAGCATCTTCCCCATTTTTCTGGGGTCCTCCTCCCGGCCAGTGCTTAGACATACAGGCTACGCTTCCTTTATGAAGGCTGTCTCCCTGAAATCCGTAGACATAGGCAGCCATAAGTTTCTTGGCCAGTTGAGCGTCTTCCCCAAAGGTTCCATTGATCCTGGCCCAACGTGGTTCCGTAGCCAAATCCGCCATGGGATGAAGGGCTGTTCTGATTCCCAAAGCCAAATACTCCTCTCTGGCTATTCTCCCAAAATCTGCCACTAACTGAGAATCTCCTATGGCAGCCAAGCCCAACTGGTCTGGCCACTTGGAAAAATTCTCTGCTGACATATTAGCCGCATTCCCACTCTGATAAGAATGTCTGGGGTCAGAGCTGATGGTAACTGGAATACCTAGTCGGGTACGTTCTGCCAGCTTCTGTAAGGTGTTATGCCACTTGACCATAGGCCTTACAGGTACTTCCTGAAAGAAATTGAAATGGTTGATGTTTCTGTTGAGAACCAGGTCTGAGGAGAGTGAAGGACTAAATGCTCCTGGTTTTTCTACTAATTCTCCATCTTCAGAAGGAGCAATAACCGTGTGCGCCATCATTCCGGCCTTTCCTTTCACACTCATCTGCAGAAGAATGTCCTCTACTCTGGCTTTAATGGGGGCAGAGGGATCTTCGTATGTATCTACTAGTCCGTTTTTATTGAGGTCTCTAATAAGAAAACCATCTTTCTCCATCAGGGGGGCTTCTTCAGTGGCCATTTCCATGAACTGATCACTCTGTGAAGCGAAATACCACTGACCTGCTATAACAGCTAGCAGAACGATCCCAAGTAGTCCCAATAGGATGAAGAATAGTATTCGTAGTACTTTTTTCATGGGGTAAGTCAAACTGTAATCTTCTCTAATATAGTGAATTTCCCAAAAAGTATTAATTACTCAATGGCATTTTCTCCTCTCCCCATTGGGAAGACTTACCGGCATCATAGATGTATTTATCTGGTCGGATGATGACAAAATCTACCTCGCGGCGGTCAAACCATTCCGACATAACATCATCACTCCCCTGAAAAGATTGCCATAGACCGGAAGGAGCATTAAGACAGAGTAAGCTTACTTCTTCATGTTTATGGGTACAGGGTAGAGGGACTCTAGCCAATACCGTCCAGTTTTCTCCCAGATAATGGTCTGAAGATCGCCCTTGCATACTAAAGGCATCATACATCTCGAAGTAAGGAAAGAGGGTTCCACTTAGTAGATTGTGTTTGCCAATATAGCCCTTGAAATAGGTTTTGTATTCCGCTCTATTAGAGATTTTATTTTGAACCTCCTGGAGGAGAACCTTATTGGAGAGTACGTTTTTGAATACCCAGTTACGTACCCCGGAGATAAAGGAGTTACTGCTTTGTATGATTTTTCCTAGCATCATGGCTCCTCTGGTGAGCTGGACCGTGTGGTGGTAGCGCTCCTTCTGGTAAGAATCCAATATATCTTCTTCTCTAGTACCTTTAATAACTTCTGCCAACTTCCAACTTAGGTTTTCTGCATCCCTGATTCCGGTACACATCCCTTGTCCCAAGAAGGGCGGCATTTGATGGGCAGCATCCCCGGCTATGAACATCCGACCTTTTCTCCATTTTTTGGCTAGCAGGGCATGGTAGGTGTAGGGCGCTATCCTGAGAATGTCCACCTTACTCACATCCACATAGTAAGAAAGTAGCTCTAAACTCAGCGGTTTCAGCTTATCTAAGGGAAATTTACTCTCTCTGGGTCCCAGCATAAACTCCCACCGTCTGTGCTTCCCTACTCCTGGAACATAGGTGGAAGGCCTGTTAGGATCACATATTTGTTGGTGGTTCTCTGGTAGCAGTTTCCGCTCCTCCTCCTCCACCAATGTATCTATGACCACCCAGGACTGGTCAAATCGCAGGGACTTCATGTCTACCTGCATCAGGCTCCTTACCCAACTCTTACCTCCATCACATCCAATCAGCCAATTAGCTTGTAGGAAGAGGTTTTTTCCAGATGCTACTTCCTGTATTTCTATGTGAAGGCCTTCCTCTATCTCTTCACAACTAATGGCTTCCCATCCTCTGTAGGAAGTGATATTAGAATACCTTTCCAAACCGGATTCCAGCACTTTTTCCAGGCTTGGCTGAAAGAACCAATAGTCGGTAGGCAGATGAGGAGATCCGCTTCTCTGGTCTAACACGATGGAGGTGAGGATATGGCCGTTGGCGTCCACCATTTCCATTTCCTTAAAGGGCGAAATGATGTCCCTGACCTGATCTCCCAGCTCCATGGCATCAATTATTCTCAAGGTCTCATCATCCCCATGGATAGCCCTGGGAAAAGGTAATGGTGCTTCCTCTCTGTCTACCAGAGCAACAGAGATTTCTCTTTTGCCCAACAGATTAGCCATGGAAAGGCCTACTGGGCCCATGCCTATGATAATTACCTCAAAAGAATCAGATGTGTCCAAGTTTCACTAGTGATTTACGCCTTGTCCAAAACAAATACGATATCCGTCAGGGTCTAACACATCAAAATCCTTCATACCGTAATCCCTCGTATTCAGGTGTGTATCTATGGGAACTTCTCTAGCCAAGTAGTCTTTATACAAGGCCTCTACATCATACACAAATACATACAAGGCTGTATGATCTCCCTGAACAGGTGGATTTAAAGAACTGGTCAAGTGAATACTCACCTCTCCTCTTTTCAATACGGCATAGGAGGCAGGCTCTTCCCAGGTAAAAGTAATTTCGAACCCTAACTTATCCCGGTAGAAAGCGAGGGAAGCTTCGACATTTTTGACAGAAATGACAGTAGCTGCGTGAGAGAAGAGTTCTTTGGTTGGATTTTGCATCTTGATTAGTTTTACGGTTTGACAAATGGCTCCATTCTACTCAGGCTTTTAAGAAGAGGCTACAATGTATAGACCTTTTTCTAACTTAATGAAATGCATCTGAATCCCAACAATGAATACTACCCAGAATATCTACAACTGCTGAGTAGAATGAAAGAAATAGGAAAAGAAAGAGTCTATGAGCCTTCAGAGCATATCATGACAGAAGGTGGACCTGCCGACTTTATGTTCTTCATTGAAGAAGGTATATTTAGAACCTATAGATGGTTTCAGGATAGGGAAGTAACCAGTGGATTTACCTTTAAAGATGATGCAGATGGTTGTCCGTATTCTCTCATACACGAGGTTCCCAGTAAAGACTATATTCAGGCTCTGGTTCCCTCCAAAGTAATCATTACTTATAAACGGGATTTCATGACCCTGGATTTACCTTCAGGCCAAAGCATAGATACCTTTCTCCAGCTATTACTGACCCAATACATAGAAACGCTTATAGGCAGAATTACAGAAAGCAAGGTTCTCACTGCTGAGACCAGGTACCTACATCTTCTCAAAAGAAGCCCGGAACAAGTCTCCCAACTGCCCCTATCTCACCTGGCTTCTTTTTTGGGAATCTCCCAGGAAAGACTGAGCAGAATCCGTAAAAAGTACCATTTGACATAGGTCAAATGAAAACTCCTTTCTCTCTTTTACCTTTGGGGCATCAATCATGATAACCTAACCTACATGCGAATATCGATATTAACCGCCTTCCTAATTTGTTGGATAGGGGGATGGGCACAGTCCCCTAGGGAAAAGCTTAGTCAGCACATGGAGGACCATCTGGTGATGGGAGGAAAGACCCCTGTCCCCAACTTTTTACTTTATGCCAGTAATCAGCAAAATGGAAGGAAATTCTATACATCTGCTGGGGTATTAGGCAGAGACGATTCTCCCATTGATTCTTCTTACCAGTTTAACATTGCCAGTATCACTAAGACCTTTGTGGCGGTTGTAGTACTTCAGATGGTGGAGGAAGGCAAATTATCATTGGATGATCTGGCCAGAGACTATTTGAAGGATATTCCTTTTATCAGGTATGAGGAGTTTTTGATACATGAGAAAACATCTGTATCTGACAAAATCACCATTAGGATGCTGTTGAATCATACCTCAGGCATCCCTGATGTATTTACGGATGCAGAAACCCGTTTCTTCCTAAGTGTATACCTACATCCTAAAAGAGAGTACACGCCTCAAAGCTTTGTCAAAAAGTACTTCTCTTACAAGCTTCATAAAAAACCCGTCAATCTACCGGGAGAAGGGTTCCACTATTCAGACATGAACTACATGTTGCTAGGCTTTATCATTGAAAAGTTGGGAAATACCACTTTACATGAAGCTATACGAGAAAGAATTCTCATTCCGCTGGAAATGAAGGAGACCTTCTTTGTCTACTATGAAACAGAGGGAGATACCGGAAAACGAATAGATACTTTCCTGAATAAGCTCAACATAACCAAGCGAGTAAATACTTCCTATGAATGGGCAGGTGGTGGACTGGTAGCTACCACTCGAGACCTCGCCCTGTTCATAGAGGGCTTATTTGACGGAAAGCTCTTTCAAAAAGCTAAGACCCTGGAACAGATGACAGATATTTCTCTCACGGAAGCCTTTGATGGAAACTATGGATTGGGGATTTACAAATTCAGCATAAGTGATGTTGTTTACTATGGACATGGAGGTTTTTATGGATCCATCATGCTGTATTCACCTCAAGAAAAGATCACCCTGGTGACTAACGTTGGACAGGCTAATGCACCCTGGCATACAGGAAAAATGCTCAATGAGGTGATCACCATTCTAAAAATGTGAAAAGGCCGGCTATTTGTATCTGAAAGAAAAGGTAACAATAGCAACTCGTGCTAGCTTACTTTCTCTCAACCTGGGCGATGAAGTTCTCTTTCAATCTGGAAAGGACATTGCATACAATTCCTTCAGTCAAAACCGAATCCTCATAGGCCCTTCCTTTCAGCTGTCTGAAGCTTTGTCCCTCAGTCTCCTACACAACCACATGTGAACGGTGGTAAACGCACCTAATACGTACCGACAGAATGCAATTCTGTGGGTAGGAGTACGACATAGTATTTTGAGGAATTAATTTCTTTCAATTGTACTGATTATTTTATGGAAATTTACAATTAAGGATTTCTTGATTAAATTATCTTTAGAGATCTATCAAATTACTTTTTCCAATGCAATTTGCTTTCGTACGCATCTTTATCCTTGCCTCGATAATCATTTCTCTTGTACAAGCTCAAACAAAAAATTTCATTGATCAGCCTTATCTGGAAACTACCGCACTGGTAGATACCTTGGTTACCCCTGATAAAATCACTCTGGATATTGATATTCGAGAGGGAGACTCTAAGGGGAAAATTTCTTTAGAGGAACAAGAAGAGAAGATGTTTAATGCCTTAGGGAGCCTTGGGATTGATATAGATAATGATCTTAGTATTAATGACCTAAGCAGCAACTTCAAAAAGTATGTATTAAGAAACAAAGAGATCAATAAGTCCAAGTCTTTTTCCCTCATTGTTCACAATGCCGATCTTGCGGGCAAGGTGCTTATCAAGCTGGAAAACCTCGGAATTTCTAATGTGAACATCAAAAAACTGGAATATAAGAACCTTCGTGCCCTTAAGCTTAGGCTCAAATCTAAAGCCATGGAAACAGCCTACAAACAAGCAAAAGCCCTAACTGACCCTATGGGCCAAAGCTTAGGGAAGGTCATTCATGTTACTGACATCAATACCAACAAGTCAGAATATTCAACTGTATATTCCAGAAGTCCGGGAATCGTCATAAATCAACTTCAAAAGAAAAGGATGAAAGCACTCAAGGCGGAACCTTCAGGAATTCAATTTGAAATGCTCCGCTATGAGAGTTGGATCAAAGTATGCTTTGCATTGGAATAATTCTGTAATTCTCCTATCGTCATTTATCCGTTAGATAAAGAAAGGAGTAAAGATAGTATCTCCTTTCTGCTGCTGCCATCTCTTTAGGCATGAGAGTCATCATTCTTTCCTCATTCCTTATTGGGTCTATTCTCTTATCAGGATGTGCGGAAAAGACCCAAAAGAAAACGCCCCTTAATATCATCATGATCCTCACAGATGATCAAGGGTACGGAGACATAGGTTTTCATGGGAATCCCTGGATACAAACACCCAACCTGGATAAGCTGGCTGCCGAAAGTATCAGGTTTACCAACTTCCATGTAGGGACCACCTGTGCACCTACGCGAGCGGGCCTAATGTCGGGCGTTCACTGCAACAGGACGGGTACCTGGCATACCATTATGGGGAGATCCTTTCTGAGTACACGCTTTAAGACCTTACCTACCTATCTTACTGAAGCTTCTTACCATACGGGAATCTTTGGGAAGTGGCACCTGGGAGATAATTATCCTTTCCGGCCTCAGGACAGAGGGTTTCAGGAAGTGCTTGTTCATGGAGGAGGGGGCGTAGGACAAACGCCTGACTATTGGGGAAATGACTACTTCGATGATACCTATTGGAGAAATGGAAAAGCAGAGACCTTCTCAGGTTATTGCACAGATGTATGGTTTGAGAATGCTATCTCCTATATAGATGCTCAGTCAAATACGGAGAATCCCTTTTTCTGCTACATCAGCACCAATGCGCCTCATGGGCCCCATCACGTTCCCCAGTTCTACATAGATATGTATGCGGATAATGAGGAGGTACCTCAGCCTGCATTCTATGGACAAATCACTAATCTGGATGACAACATAGGCAAATTGATGAGCTATCTGGAAGCAGAGAAGCTACTTGAAAACACCCTCCTACTGTTTCTCACAGACAATGGTACTTCCCAAGGGTCCAAGCTGGATAAGGATCAGCGAGTCACCAAAGGCTACAATGCTGGCATGAGAGGGAAGAAAGCCTCCCAATATGAAGGGGGACATAGAGTGCCTTTATTTATGAGACTCCCTACTTCCATTAAGGCAGCAAAAACGGAATTTGATGAATTAACCAGCTATACAGATATACTTCCTACCCTACTGGATTTCCTCCAGCTTTCTCCTAAAGAAACCATAGATGGAACGAGCTTGAAAAAGCTGATTGAAAGTGGAGAACAGTCAGAACTGGAAAAGAGAATTCTCATTACGGATACGCAAAGAGAAGAATGGGTAGAGAAATGGAAACGTACTTCTGTCATGCAGAATAAGTGGCGATTAGTAAATAATGAAGAGCTATATGATGTAAGGCAGGATCCAGGACAGACCGAAAATCTTATTGGAAAATATCCTGAGAAAGCAGAGGAGCTTGCCAACTTCTACGAACAGTGGTGGGAGGATTTACAGGCAGATCTGGAATATGAGAATAGAATTGTGATCAGAAATGAGGCAGAGAAGCCTGTCGTACTTACTGCTCACGATTGGCATTCAGAGGGGGCTCCCCCTTGGCACCAGAACATGATAAGGACAGGCAGGGTATCGAACGGCTATTGGTCAGTAGACGTTCAGCAAGCTGGGGAATATCACTTTTCTCTTTATAGATGGCCTCCCTCTTCTAACTTGACCTTAGCGGATACCCTACCCTTAGGTGATGAAGTACCTGGCGGCAACCCTTTTGAAAGAGGAGTAGGCATATCCATAGACAAGGCCGAAGTAGTCGTCAATGGTAAGTCTTTTCCTTTAACACTTAATGAATCCCAAACTGCTTTTGAAGGAAGTGTTTCTCTTGAGAAAGGGCCACTTGACCTAAGCACTGTTATGACATCTCCTGATGGAACACTAAGAGGAGCTTATTTTGTAGAGATCCGAGGGGGAAAAGAAGAGTAAATTTTCTTCATTTCTCTCCAAGACTTTTAGGCAACCGACTCATTCTACCATTATGGTTAGCATTCATCTTCGAAACCTACAAGAGAATGATCCTCCTAACATCTCAAAGGCCTTCTATGATCAAGGATGGCAAAAACCCTCTGCCCAATTCGAAGCCTATTTACCTGAGATGTCTTCCAGAGAACGGGATGTGATCTTGGCAGAAAAGGAGGGAGAATTTTGTGGTTTTCTCACCATTAAATGGGTATCTCCATACGCTCATTTTAGAGAAAGAGGAATTCCAGAAATCAAGAACTTTAATGTCCTAACAAAGTACCAAAGGCAAGGAATAGGAAGTCTTCTAATGGATGAAGCGGAAAGACGGATACAGGCTGTTTCCAGCTTTGCCGGGATCGGATTTGGGATTACGCCAGACTACGGTCCTGCCCAAATCTTGTATGTAAAGAGAGGCTACATACCTGATGGTAATGGACTCACCAAAGACGGAAAATCGCTGAATTATCTGGATGAGGTAGTCATACACGATGACCTGGTGCTATACCTGATAAAAGAGCTGGCGCTATAAAAAATTTGATTCTTCTCTCCTGTGAGCTTAAGTCCCCACAAATAGTTAATCAGATCTTCAGAAAATTTTCAGATTATATTCCGAACTATAAAGCATAGTTCTCTGTTCTAGAGAAAATGACAGCTTTCGGGCTTTCCCGATAGCAGTTGTCTAAGTTTAAAGTGTTAGGTCTATTTCAAATCTTGCTATTCTAATTTCTACCCGTCAACTGTAACACCATGAAACCTTTATTCCACCTTTCTTTGGGTCTTTTCGTACTCATTCTTGGATGTAAAACCCAGACAGAAAAGACACCCTCTCAGCTAATTTATCCTGAAAGCCCCAAGATTGATCATGTAGATGTCTATCATGAAACTAAGGTAGAAGATCCCTATCAGTGGTTGGAGGACGACAGATCAGAAGAAACCGCCACATGGGTAAAGGCTCAAAATGAGGTAACCTTTGGCTTCCTGGATGACATCGATTTTAGAGATGACCTAAAGGCCAGGTTGGAAAACCTCATGGACTATGAAAAATACACCCCACCTTCCAAAGAAGGGGAGTACGAATACTTTTCTAAAAATGATGGTCTGCAGAACCACTCCGTTCAGTATCGCAAGAAGATAGGAACGGATAATTCTCAGGCAGAAGTTTTTCTTGACCCTAATACTTTCTCAGAAGATGGTACGGTAGCCTTAGTAGGATTATCCTTCAATAAAAAAGGAAACTTAGCCACCTATATGATTAGTGAGGGAGGAGCAGATTGGCGTAAAATCATCACCATAGATGCTGATACCCGAAAAGAAATAGAAGATACCCTTATCAATGTAAAGTTTAGTGCGCCCCCTACCTGGATTGGCAGTGAGGGGTACTATTATAGTAGTTACGACAAACCTAAAGAAGGAAGCCAGCTATCAGGTAAGACTCAGTATCATAAGTTGCTCTTCCACAAATTAGGGACTCCTCAAAGTGAAGATCAGCTCATCTTCGGTGGAGAGGCCCAACCTAACAGGTATATAGGGGTAGAGAAATCCGAAGATGAGCGCTACCTAATCATCTATGCTGCACAAAATACCAGTGGAGGCAAAGTATATGTTCAAGACCTTCAGCGAGCTGATAAAGCACCTATCCTAATCCAGGATGATTATTTCTCCAGATGTACTTTCATTGATAATGAGGGTTCTGACTTGCTCTTCTTGACTAATATAGATGCTCCCAAGTATAGACTGGTAAAAATTGACCTCAATAAACCTGAGAAGAAATACTGGAAAGAAATCATTCCAGAATCAGAGAATGTATTAAGGGTAACCTCAGGAGGAGGAAAACTTTTTGCCAACTACATGATAGATGCCAAGACCTCTATCCAACAGTTTGACATGGAGGGAAATTTTGAAAGGGAGCTGGAATTACCCGGAATAGGAACAGCTAATGTTATTCCTGCCAAGAAAGATGAAAAAGAGATTTACTATGTATTCTCTTCCTTTACTTATCCTTCTACCTTCTTCAAATACAACATAGCCTCTAGAGAATCTACCGAATACATCAGGCCTGAAGTGAACTTCTCTCCTTTTGATTACGAAACTAAGCAGGTTTTTTACACCAGTAAGGACGGGACCAAAGTCCCCATGTTCGTGGTCCACAAGAAAGGGATAGAACTAAATGGTAAAAACCCCACTTATCTGTATGCATATGGAGGGTTCAACATCAGCCTAACCCCCGGGTTTAATCCTATGATGATCGCATGGCTAGAGAATGGAGGTATCTATGCTCAACCAAACCTGAGAGGAGGCGGAGAATATGGGGAAGAATGGCACTTGGCAGGTACCAAAATGAATAAGCAGAATGTATTTGATGATTTTATTGCTGCCGGAGAATTTTTAATTGAAGAGAAGCTCACTTCCAGCGATTACTTAGCCATAGTGGGAGGCTCAAATGGAGGACTGCTCGTAGGTGCCGTTATGACCCAAAGACCTGATCTGGCTAAGGTAGCCCTACCCGCAGTAGGCGTTATGGATATGCTGAAGTATCATACTTTCACTTCAGGAGCAGGTTGGGCAGCTGATTATGGAACTGCAGAGGAGTCTAAGGAGATGTTTGAGTATTTACGTGGTTATTCTCCCTACCACAACATGGTAGAAGGAACTGATTATCCCGCCACTCTGGTTACGACCTCAGACCATGATGACCGTGTAGTACCGGCGCACTCTTTTAAGTTCCTTGCCAGGCTGCAGGAAACACATGCGGGACAAGATCCCGTGCTCATTCGCATCCAAACTAACGCAGGACACGGATCTGTCTCCATGAGTCAACGCATAGATAGGTTCACTGATCTTCTGGCCTTTAGCTGGCACAATATGGGATATACGCCTTTATTTGATGATGAAGTTATAAAGGTGCCGTATAAGTAATCATTGAGTACAGAAGTCAATATAAGAAGGGAGAAGATGTTCTCCCTTCTTCATTTCCAGCTGAGTGGTCTTTGGATATTTAAGTAATACCTCCTGTACTTCCCTTTCCCTTCTCTCTTGAAGGCTCCCATTTCCACCAACTCTTTTAGGTCTCTGGTGGCAGTTGCTGGGGAAGAGGAGGTTATTCGTTGATAATTTCCCGAGCTCAATCCTCCTTCAAAATCATTCACCCCTTCTTTAAAGATTCTCTTTACTACTTTCTTTTGGCGATCATTAAGTAGGTCGTCAAACTTGAAGTAGAATCTATTTTGTTCGATTAGAAAATCTATTAATCCTAGGGTATAAGTCTGGGAATCAAGGATTACCTCTATGAAGAATTCCAGCCATGATTGGATGTCCAAATCCTGACTATTCTTATGGAGCAGATTATAGTACTCCTTCCGTCTAAGCTCTACCGTATGAGCTAAAGCTAAAAGAGTAGGCTCTCCGACTGCTTGTGCCAATGCTTTTTCTGAAATGGCTCTCCCTATTCTTCCATTTCCATCCTCAAAAGGATGGATACTTTCAAAATATAGGTGCGCAATAGAAGACCTAAGGAGTCCATCCAATTCTTTGGGCATGCCTGGAGCTGTTTGGTTAAACCAATCAATGAATTGATCCATTTCCTCTGGAACGCTTTCTGAAGGAGGTGCCTCAAAATAAACCACTGGCGCATTCATCACATTAGACACTATTTGCATAGGTTCTGCATGAGTTCTGTATCCTCCAATATTGCTTAGGTCCCTTCTTCCGTTCATCAACATGCTGTGCCACTCGAAAAGTTGATCGTGGGAAAGTTCTTCCTGAAAAGTTTTGTAAAGGCTTACCATCATCTCGGAAATTCCATATTCTGCTGGCCTTCCTTTCACCATTTCACCTCTCATGCCAAATTGTCTCCTTATGGAAGACTGAAGAGAATTTCTATCCAGAATCTCCCCTTCTATTTCAGAGCTCTTGTAGGCCTCATTGCTTATGAGAACTACCTTTAATTCATCCTTCTCATTAGCCGCCAAATGCTTTAAACTTCCCCTTAATACGCCTATTCGCTCAAAAAATTTAGCTTCATATGAGGGTAGGCCTTCCAGAGAATATTCAAAATTCGGCCAGTTTTTATGTTGCCAATTCCACCTCATCTACATAGACATTATTCTAGTTCAAATTGGAACTTTATCCTTACCAAGATCGATAGAATTAATTCTTATCGATCATAAATTGCCATTTTTTGATCGATAAAACAACTTTCTATCGATCACATATAGCCAAAAAATGAGCGATAGAAATGTATTCTATCGCTCACATAAGTTTATCCTAACTTCTGAGGAGGTAAAAACTACAGCTTCACCACTTTCTGATTCACTAATAGATTCTCTTCAGCATCCATGACTCGCAAGACGTATACGCCACTTACAAAGGTGCTCATATCTACCCTAAGGCTACTCCCTTGCCCTATTTGATTGACTAGAAGTGCACCAGTAAGATCAAAAACTTGTAGAGAATAAGTCCCTGAACCTACTTCTACAAATAGGAAGTCCTGAGTAGGATTGGGGTAGAAACGGACAGAGGCCGTGAACTCTTCATCGAGGGAAGTAGTGATTCCGGTAAGTTCCAGGTTTCCATTCTCATCAAAGGGGTCTGCCCATTTCTCATTTGTGTACATATCTGATCCCGTAAGGGTCTCCAGGAAAGCTACCAGATCTTCTTTCTCTGTATCTGTCAGGTTCAGGACTTGTAGATTGCCTCCGGGCCTTAGACGAGGATCTATAGGTGCACCCGGACGAAACTGTGAGCTTTGGGCAATATTATCGTAATGGTCCAGCACTTCTTCCAGGCTCCCAAATGCAGCCGTGTGCATGAGATTTCCATTCAACACCCCATCAGGATTGATCATATCCCTTAGAGAAGGTGAGCGGGTGATCCCTGCATCCAGTTCATCACTACCTGCTGAAACCAATACACCATTGCTTCCGGAATTAGGGTCTATGTCAAACTCAGGAGGTCTATGGCAACCCGCACAACCAGCACCTCCTCCTGTTCTGATTCCATTCGGATCTCGCTGTGGAGGTGCTAGAAAAAGGTTCTTCCCTCTATTCTCTGATGCCGTAAAGTTAGAGAAGTTCCCTCCGTCATTAGGTGCCATGGCCCTCCCTGCATCATACTTGGAATCAAAGGACTGTATGCTTCTCACAAACTGCGCAATGGCCTGCTGCATTCTGGCTTCTGTTATAGCTGGATCTCCATAGACCAAGGTAAACAGTTCTGGGTAGTAAGAGATTCCTTCCATTCTCTCTATGAGATCATTCAGGCTTGGGTCTCCGTTCATTCCACTAAATCCCATTTC
>JBCDBC010000017.1:0-14669 GCA_039184535.1 Bacteroidota bacterium
CTCAGCTATTCATATATACATGCAATATGCATACGCATGTGAATACAAATGTGTACATACATGTACATATTTACCCATATGTACGGATATGATAGTACTTACTTTGTCTCTTTGTAACTTTTTAAGGCGTATTTAACCTCCTTTCTCTCATTTGACGTCAGCAGATATTCTAACTGACTCTGAAATGAGGCCATAGTGTGTGGTACATCACCATTGTTGACTGCAAGTATATCTGACCTTGAACCTGTATAGATTAAAGATAGAGAGGAAATATAGGTCATTCATAGTCCAGTTTATAACAAGCAGTAAATGACCCACTTGTAATATGAGATGTAGATAGCTGCTGCATCTGACTGGGAAAGTCAGTCTGATCATCTACTTTTTCGCTAGCCAGTATGACACTCTCGGGAAGTTGTGCTCTCATGGCTGCATATTTTTTGTGCACAGAAGGAAGATGAGGCAAGACAAAACTCCATAGAGTCTGTTTAGCAGGAGTGTCCAGTACAGTGGTAATTCGATCGACAAATGATTCAATATCTCTGAAAGTACATTGTCACAAAATTGTGAAATAGGGATTGTCGTCTCTTGCACTTACTACTACACTTGCAGATGAATTAGCGTTGGATAAAAGCGCATAGTAATTGCAGGTTAGTGATTTTTAATTACCTGATTACAATGGGTATCAGTGAGTCAACTTACTTCTCATTGCTGTATGTGAGCAGATAATCTTTGAAGAGTTTCTTTTCTTTTTTGTCCAAGAGATAATTCACCTGTGAAGATGAAATAGCAATCTTTAGTGCAAAAAAAATCAATCACTGTTGCTTGGATTTTTGCCGAAGGCTGTCTGCCTGTGACAATTGGTAGTATGCACAACAAATAACATATATGAACACAATAGGAAGGTAGTATAGGTATGCACATACTTGTGTTTTAAATGATGCTGGGCCATGTGAAGTTGGGTCGTTCTTGTTGTCGAAAGCCCAGTTGGAAGATTGATGACTAGTATGAGATAACTGGCTGTTTAGAGTGGAGCTATTGTAGCCATTGTGATTATCAATTCTTGCATCTGGTAGCCTCTCTGCGAGGATACCAGAGCTAGAGGGATCTAAAAAATCACACTATCAACTCCTTAACAAGAAAATGGCTCTAAAACATTTAACACAATCTACTTGTAACTGTGACTTTCAAAGTAAAAATGAGTGCGAATCAGTCAAACCTTTGAAGCGATGGTGCACAGGTGCCTGTAAAGTGGAAGAGGCAGAAAAACTAGAGCAAGTGCTACATAAACCAGCGTTGCAGTGACAATAGCAGCTAGTGGAGCTGAGACAAATGATTCTACCATTAGCAGGCAAGTCATAGGGTGATTCTTTGCGGAGATGAATCTTCTGTACCAGGTCTAGCTGGACAGATGGACCGCAACTCTTCAGAAATCTCTGAATATCCTGATGACTCATCTTCCTAAAATTTATAGATCACCAAATTTAGATGCAGACCTATCGTCAGATTAAATGGTTTTTCATTCCATTTTTTCTAATGTTTAGCAAGTTAGTTCAGTGTGTTGTGAAACTGTACATGAACCACGTCACAAGTTTCACTAGTCATGCTGTAGCACTCTGGCGGTGGCTCTACACCACAAGTTGGGAGTTTTTGGGCAGTAAGTATGATAAAATATTGACTGCAATGTATTTTCTCAAGTTGTCTAATTACAGGACTAGAAAACTCCTAATTTAGTGATGACAGCATAAACGTTGACACACCTCATATCATTGTCATTTATCGACATTACACAGTCTCCCTTCAAGATACCAGCCTTGTCAGCAGCTGATCTGGGAATAACAGTCTGGATTACAACAGGATTCCCGCCACACAGCACCACTCCCAGATCACCATCTCCTTTATGCACTACCACTGACCGTGTGTACAGCAAACTATAGGTGAATGAAGTTGACTTCCGATTAATAGTATCTTATTAAAAAACGTAACGTTTTTAATACATATGCTAAGTATACCAGACCTTGAATTTGAGCCTCCGGACGGTGACCAGATAGGGGCTGGGTTACTTCCAGATGCCGACTGTCCAAAGTTACCATGTGAACTCTGTACCTCATGGTAGTCGTATAAAGTTAGATCAGCTGGCTCTGACATTCTGTCAGCTGCATAGTTTTTGCCTATGCTTCTTTGAACTATGCTATCAAATGTTGCGCGGTCTGATGTTGGAATATGAAGCCTACAACCACATTCTTAGTTGTAGAACCCTGGCAATCATACAACCAGCCACTGAACACAGTTGAGTACAGTAGTACCTTATATAAGGTAGTAGCCGTCTGTATGTTGGTGTCTGAAGTAAGGCGACTAAAGCCTTAGCCAATTTCTCGATATTGCCATTACCTGCGTAACTTTTCAACACACCAACTACCGCCATCTTCTTCTCATAATTTTCACCAAATAGTTTGTTCATCTAGAAGGGGAAAATATGTGGTACAAAACCGGTTTTCTAACATTACAATGCGTTATTTGTAGCATTACTCATAATGACCGAGAGGACAGTGCAAATGCCGTTATTTAACACAAAATGTGGAATGATCAATAGATTGATAGTAAACAATTGATGAGTGATGAAGCAACGGCCTCCATTGTACCTGCTGTCATGTTCGTATTCAGATACAATGCACATATTGATCAATTGTTATTGCAGACGCGCAACTCTCAGCTAACTACTGCACCAGTCAGTCTCCACATCCATTTCAGACAGATTCACACCTTTAAGTAGAGTTCCTTGTTCCTCTTTCTGTTGTGCTGACTGGACCGCTGTAACTGTTTCATTTGTAACGGCAGCACAGCGATATTTATCTTGCCTCTACTGGCAGAGAGCATTTTCTGATATGTAATTGAGCTATGTGACTTCTGATAGAGTTCGTCTCCATTCATCTTTAATACCAAATCCCCTGTAATCGAGTTAAAATAATATACTCAACCAATTTACTGGAGTGTGTAAATAAGTATTAAAATTTCACAACATCAATATTAGGCTATAACACTGCTCCATCACAGTGAATAGGCTGGATGAAATCATACCAGGTCTCATAAAAAAGCATTTTACATGACAAAGTTACCAGTTCATTAAGTTTTCAGGACTAGTGATTTATGACGGAGCAAATTTTTACAGATGAATTGATACACACATATTATAGGTGCATTCAATGCATATATGTATTATGTATGGTACTTGGTTAGACGTGTTCAGTGAAAACTGTTTGTGTATTGACTCAATCAACTAGTGACCTCTATTCAAGTACTGAATAGTCAGTGGATAACAGGGGAGAGGAAGAGCAGCCCTCACCTTTCTGTAGACCAGCCTTGTCAGCAGGACTCTTGCTGACTACATTATCAATTATGTAGCCATGGCGATCAGAATATGCTAGACTAAAACCATAGCTGTGAAGTCGAGTGGCATGGAGCTCCAAGTGTTGAACATCATTGATGACTTTGATTTTAGGCATTGAGCTGATTGTGTGTTTTGCAAAAGTCTCCAGTGCAGGCGCTGCAAACTCCCTGACATTGGTGCCATTCATTTCAATAATCTGATCGCCTAGCTTTAGGCCTTGCTTATCAGCAGCTGATCCCTTTGCAACACTCAGTACATAGCTTGGGCCATGACCGCCAATGGAGAATCCATGGCGCTCTGGCCATTTACTGTTTCTACTCTGCCTGTCTTTCATCATATTTTACATGACTTGTAACTTGAGGAGCCTAAAAAAACATCAGTTCGTATACACATGTGAATTACTGCTTTTCAGTTCCAAATATCTGCAACTCTCTGCACTGAATTAACGTCCTCGAAACAAATGAATCATACTTTTATTTTATACCATCACTCCAATACAGCTCGTATTATACATTGACAATGGAAACAGATGTAGGGTAGGATAAAAAAAAGAGTCCTAACTTACCACCAGATTCACCAATCTTATCCTTTATGATAACAGAGCCACTCTTTTAGATTAAGGCCAGCATTAACCTGATACCCAAGTGAGAATTCAACAACATCACGATCATGAGGCACCCAGTACCTTACTAGAGCCCTTATCTGCGCGCGGTGGAAGGGTGTGCACGCAGATCAATTTGTTTGCCTGATAACGGCTAGTGCTAATTTTGCGACAACTACACATTCTCGTTGAGCCACGAAATCAGTGAGATTTTCTTACAATTCTCTTTTGAAGAAAGAATGTCGGAAACAGACGTTTTGGACATTCATGAGCATGAGGATGATGAGTTCGTGGATGAAGAAGGAGAGAGTAAGTATATGTAGTATCTTTAGAGTATTTATTGCGCTCAATGGCACGTATTCATAGATATGGTATATTTCCTAGATTCTAATGCTGTGTGGTACTGGCAACTACCATGTGTTGTTTGTTAGAGGTGTGGTATCTGGTTGTAGATAAGCGTACCTATATTATTGGTTTCTTTGGGCAGGTCTAGTATGTCACATCCTTAGTATACTTATGTAAGATGTAGAAGATCATAGGCACTCATTTTTATGCTGGATAAGACTTTGAAGTATCAACTCTAAATAAGAACTCTTCCATATATTTCGACGGAAGACAGATTTGTCCTTATTCAAATCGATTCCTCCTGTATCTTGTTGCTAATATACACACTTGTTTTCTTATTTTCCAGGTGGTCTAAACAAGTTAAAATCGCAGGCGAAGTCCCGTAAAGGGAGAGGCTTTGCTGGAGGTAATGAAATCTTTCATTTTCAATTCTGGACTCGTTCAAACATACATCTGCATTAGAAGTAGTAATGTCTGAATGAAAAAGCTATGGTCTGTCTAGCTGAGCTATCACTGTACAATAAAATAGCTACAAAATGTTCTGATTAATTTCTGCAGATGGTGTTACGCGAAGTGGTGTCGATAAGTATGAGGGAATGGATGTGGACGAAGGTTCAGATTCATCATCTGTTGGTCCGCAGCGATGTAAGTCAAAGACTTATATTGTTCTATTGTCTTGATTCATTTGATTAGTAAAATATTGTGTGTTAGTAGTGCAGGAACAGCGAGATGAGCTTCCTATCAGTCTACTAGTATTTTATTGTAGCTGTTGAGGGGTGGATTCTCTTCATTTCTGGAGTACATGAGGAAGCACAGGAAGATAACATCTACGATGCATTTGCTGACTATGGCGAGATAAAGAACCTGCATGTAAATCTAGACAGACGTACTGGATTTATGAAGGTTAGATTGAGAATTCAGTAATTTTTAGGATTATTAAACACATTTCTCCGCAGTCGTTGTGGTGAGATCTTAGTATTTAATTATAGTTTTCTCATGTCATGTTTTCTCTGATCCTCATGTCAACCAGCTGGTTATGTATTTTCTGTGTTTCAGTTTATTACTGAGAATCACTCTATATGTGATCGCTTTTGGATATGATTCTGTTTTCACCAGTGTTATATACCATACTGGGTCTTGCTACAGTCAGTTGCTGAAAGTGTGTTGTTCAAACAGACTCACCACTTTCCCAGCCATTTACATTCATTCCGTATACCTGCTGGGTTTTAGGATCAGCTCTTATCTGGAAACGGGGTTCTGCATCATCATTAGTAGAAATAAGTAATAGCAAACGTCCGTCAAAGGCCTCACCGGATTCTCCGGAAAATGTAAAGGTGAACGTGGATTCAGAAACAGGTACGCAGGCAGAAATGAAGAATAGACCTGCGATCAGGAGGAAACATAACTTTTTCATGTGGTTGAATTGGGTGTTCTTCCAATATAGGAGAATTCTCTGATTATGGGAGCATATTCAACTTAGTCCGATAATTAGGAAGAAAACTTTCTCCATTCTACGTCAAAAACCTGCAACTCTTTCCTCCCTGGCCCTCTCTATTAGCTAATTATTCTTTGCTTTAGTAAAGCGCTAACACTATGAGAAATTTCACCCACATCTTGTTGGGGGGGCTATTATTATGTTCTTCCAAGCTGTCTGCCCAACAAAACTTTTATACAGACACCTTCAGTCCCACCCAGCTGCAGGAGGACTTCCAGCAGTATCTAGACGTATTTTATGAATTACATCCCTCCCTTTACTGGTATACCTCCAAGGAGAACATCGACCAACAGATAGCTTCTATCTCTGAGCAGCTGAACGAACCTAGAACAGCTTTCGAGTTTTATCATCTTCTCGCTTCCCTTACTGCCAATTTCAACTGCGGACATACGGGTATAAACCCTGCCTATAGTTACAGAGAATCCATTGATCGTAGCTTCCCGCTTGAATTCCAGTATATGGGGAACGAACTGTATTTATTCTATGATTATGAAACAGAAACTTATCCTTTAAAGGCTATAGCTTCTATAAATGGGAGAACAGTTCAGGAGATACTCGATCGAATTTCCAGTCATAGGGGAACAGATGGATATATTGACAGTCCTGATCCTCTTGTGTTCAATAATAGTGAAGGCTTTAGCTATCATTATCAATTAGCCTTCCAGGATACTTCCAACTATGAAATCACCTTTACTGATGGGAGTAACTTAGTTAGGAAGCCCATATCAGGTGATAGGCTTGAGGAACTAAGAGATAAACTCTACCCAAGAGCACCCTATATAAAAAGTCAAATTCTCCCTGAGAAAAATATCGCTATTCTTACCGTGAACACCTTTGGTAAAAGCGCATTGAAGGCGACTAATTCTGAGTATAAAAAGGCATTGGCTAATTTCTTCAAAGAGGTAAGGAAGAATGGGATTGAAAATATGGTCCTTGATATGAGAACCAATGGAGGTGGTGAAGATAATTATGCTTCCCATCTGTATAGATACCTCACTCAAGAACCTTTTCAGTACTATGAAGAACTTGCCCTCAAGTCCTTACCATTTGATGAATCTGTCTATGATAAGGCAAGTGTACCTAGGGAATTAAAAAATGGGCTTGTAAGAGGATTCTTTACCAGAAAAAAGCCAGATAAGCATATTGTAAAGCCTAATTTCAGGGTCAAAGGCCTGCGTACACAAAGACCAAAGAGTAAGAGCTTTACAGGGACGCTGTACATACTGACGAGTGGATACACTTATTCAGCAGCTGCTGAACTGTCAGCCTATTGCCAGGCCTACAGGCCTAATACTACTTTTATTGGAGCTGAAACTGGGGGAGCAGTTCAGGGAAATACCAGTGGCCTATCTGCATTTCTACGATTGAAGCACTCCAAATTTGGTGCGTATATCCCCCTTATCAGGTATAATATGAATGTGGAAGTTCCTAAAGAAGGAAGAGGGGTAATACCTGATTATCCTATGGAGAATAGTCTTAACAGCAGGAAGGAAGGTAAAGATGATCTACTTGAATTTGTTTTTTCTCAGGTAAAGGGGAATGAATGATTAGCTATTAAATATGACCTAGACATACATCAAATAACTCCGGGTTTAACCCCAGAGCTATTTGATGTTAGGAAAGCCAATAATCCTTTAGCTTAATTAGCCCTAATGATTCTCTTCACCTCTCTGTAAATATCTTTCTCAAGGCTGAGCACATAGTTTCCTGCAGGATACCTACTAATGTCCAGGGAATGTGTTCTCCCTGGAGGAATTTCAGTTTGCTGTAAGAGCCTCCCCTGCATATCTCTCAGTGTCAGCGTAGCTCCTCTGGAAAATTGTTCTGTAACTTCTATATTCACCTCTCCTCTGGAAGGATTAGGGAATACTTTTACCTCTTCTGAAAACTCCACAGGTGCATCATTACTGGTAACAAAGCCCCCTTCACAGAAATCATCATAGATATACTGAATGTCTATGAAGTTGGATAAGGCGGTTTGCCCGCTAGTCTGATCTGTCAGACGAAGCTGTACCCTGGATGCCTGACCGTTAGTAATCAGACCGGGTGAGGTCACATTGGTCTCGACTCCGTTTACCAGCCACTCATAACGGAAGTTTACATTGGCATTATCATCAGCCTGATTTCCAAGAAGCTGAATTTCATTTCCTCCACAGGGGAGATCTGTCATGAATATGTTTGCATAAAGGGGCGTCTCTACATTAGCCTGGAACATCCCATTTCCATGCGTACCTACCGTGATAGTTCCGTCCACTGGTCTTACTTCTATCATGTCTACTACCACATTCCCTAGGGTATTTCCGCCTATTTGTTCCCAGACTGTATTCATTCCGTTCAAGTCCTCTGTAGCATATAAGCCCACACTGGTTCCTAACAAATAGATATTTCCATCTCCATTAGGCAGCACTTCCAGCCAACGGGTAGATGGCCCATTACCTGATCCATCTGCATTTTCTTCCAGGTTCCCTGAAACAGCGGTCCAACGCTGGCCACCATCCGTAGTTTCAAAAACTGAGAGAACGTTATAATTAGAATAGGTGAGGAAAACGTGATTCCCATCTTTGGGATCTACCGCTATGTTATTGATATACCCGTCGGGTAAATTAGATCTGGTGAGTTCCGTGAATACATCAGGTCTGTTAGAATCTTCTACCCTGAACACCTGACCAGAGGAAGTCCCTACATATAGCTGGTGGGCTGGCTGAGTAGTAGCAGCCATAGCCGTTACAAAACCAGTTCCCTGTAGGGCATTCTCCCCCATCTTTAACCACTCTTCCCCTTGAGGATTATCCCTGATATCCGGGGTGTAATAGATGAGTCCTTGGCTAGCTACATAGACTTTATTGGGTTGAATAGGGTCAGCCAGGAAAGGATTAATAAAGAGGAAAGGTCCGTCTCCTCCGTCTGGGGGGCTTATTCTGGAAAATCCGAGGAATTCTCCTGTTTGTTCGTCAAAAGCGTATCTGCCCATGCTTCCTACCTGAGCGGACACCATGATGGAGTTATAGGTGATCTCACAAAAAGCTCCATCTCCCCCAAAGAGATCTATCCAGTCTTCTTGAGGATTCCCCCCAAAGACAGCAAAGGTAGAGTTATCCTGCATACCTCCTACCAGGATAGGATCACCAGCCGTATTTTCTTCCATGCCTATGGCGTAGAATTGGGTGGTCAGATATCCATTATTCAGGTCTTCCCAGATTACGGTAACCTCATCTACTTTTTGGTTATCCTCATTGAGCACATCAGACCTCCCTTGACGTCGATTATTGGTCGTCTTACTGATTCCTCCGTCATGGGCAGAAAGCATGACCCGACTATTATTAGGATAGAATACCACGGCATGCTGATCAGGATGGTGATTATTATATAGTCCTATAGACCCACGATCATTTCTAAACTCAGAATAACCTCCTATCCAGTCCGTAGCATCCTCAGAGGCGAATCCATTGGTAGAACGCCAAAGATTAGCCCCTCCCAAATACACTATATCACTATCATCAGGATGAACTGTGATAAACTGGTCATAAGAGCCCTGGGTAGTAAAGTCTCCGATTTCTCCTCCAAAAGCTGGAAGGGCATCACTTCTATCTTCAATTTCCTGGGTAAGCGCATTATACCGCAAAAGATAATACTCACTTCCTACTGTCCTTAAGAAATAGACAATGTTTTCATCACTTGGGCTTATCCCTATGGTGGTTCTCTGAAACCTTCTGTTAGGTACTCCGGTAGGAACAGCTATTTCCTGCCAGTTAATCCCGTCAGGTGAAGTCCAGATACCTATGTCATCATTATTTCCATTGTCATCTGAGACTGTGGCATACAGAACTCCGCCTCTGGTAATGGCTACCTCAGTATACAAACTGATGTTATCAGGTGTACCCAGCACAAACTCCCAATTATCAAATCCGTCTGTACTGCGAATTACTCCATCAATCACTGCAGCGTACACCTCATCCTGGCTAGTATTAGTTACGTCTATGGCTAATGAGTTAACGTACCTGATAGGATTATCAGTGTTGGTGATGTCTCCTGTCCGTGTGGAAGAAATTGATTCCCAGCTCTGACCCCCATTGGTGGATTTATAAATTCCATCTCCTCTGTAGAAGGCACTACCATTTCCGTCAGCTGAATTCCCCCGGATTTCTCCGGTTCCGTAATACCAGGTATTCTGTCTTCCGGAACGGGTGTCCTGCATAAGGCTTACTACTGAAGGGAACTGATCTGTTCTGGTAGTACGATTCCAGCTATCTCCTCCATCTGTAGACCTCCACATACCGCCTGATACCCCACCAGCCAAAATGGTATTAAAGCTCGGATCACTCACATCCAATGCTATCGCTCTGGTACGCCCTCCTACATTAAAAGGTCCTCTCTGGGTAAAGTCAAAAGAAGGTAAAGCCCTGGTGGCTCTACCTCTGTTGGATGCCTCTACACGCTTGGCAAAGGCCAGTTCCTTAGAACGAATTTCTGTCGGGATGGCCCCCGTTACAGGGTCCTGCAAACGTAGTAAATCAAAGTTGGCTCTGCCATTAGGATCATCGGGTGTACTTAGGGTTTTTCTAAAAGATCTATCAAAAGGGATGTCCCATTTAGAAAGTGCTTTGTTTGCATACTCCAGTTCCACAGGTCCTATTCCTATCGTGGTAATCAAATAGGTGATGCAAACTGAAGGCAATAAAATCCATAGTGCAGGATGTGCACGAAAGTGTTTCTTCTGCATGAAAAGAGTTCTTAAAAATAAATGATAGAGATGGTCTGAATCGAAATACGTGTTGAGCTTATTAATCCACTGTCTTGATCAACTGACAAGACTGGCTACTATCTCCCTCGCCCGGTAAGAAAACAACATCTATAGTTTGTATGGTTCCTGACTCCCTAATCCCAGGTTTATCAAGCGCCACTAGTAAAATTTCTCCTTCTTTGGGAGGTTGAATTCTCACTGTCTCACCCATCCCCAGCATTTCAATTAGCTCGAAATACTGCTGATCACTGAATTCAACTGATACTCTTTCTCCCCAAATGCCTCTCACTCTAACCTGTCCCTTTGCTATGGAGGGTCTCTTTAGCTGAAGATCAGGCTTACTTCCTATGCTTTTCTTAGTTGCTACCCCCGAAGATCCTGAAGCCATTTTAGTAGGTTCTTTTTGAGATTTACATCCAACTAAAACCAATAGTGCAAATAGTATGTACCTGATAACCGATGCCAAAGCTTGAAATTTACTGATATGACTTTTGTGTCATTCCACAAAAGTATATCCTTTACGGTTTTAAATACAAGTTTTTAGGATGATTCCCTACTTATCGAAAAACAAAACCTCTCTATTTAGCAGACAGGGTATTATTTCTAAGCAGGACAAAGGGGATACCATTAACCGTCCATTTCTCTACCCGTTTTCCAGGTAGAGTGTCCCCAAATGCCAGAGAACCTAATATCAGGTCCTCATCCCCATCTTTGTCAATGTCTCCTGACTCCATGACCATCCATCTACCTGAAGTACTTTGGGAAAAGGTAGAAGCTTCAAACTTCTGCTTCCCTTTATTCTCCAGATAAATGAAACTGGCTTCCGGCTGATTTTCATAATCCGGGAAGAAAGAAATAGCCGCTATGTCAAAGTCTCCATCCTTGTCGAAGTCTCTGGGAATGGCCTTATAAGCGCCTGGAAGGGGATAGAAGAATACTTCCTCTAGGGAGTTATCTTCCTTCTGTTGGAGAATCCTGATCCCATGATAAGGTTTGGTAATGGGAGGGTAGTCTGCATTATCGCCGGCAGTATGTATGATGTCCGCCAGTCCATCCTGGTTGTAGTCAAAGAGGCTGAAAGAGCTGGAGCCATAGGAGGCCGGGAATTGATAGAGCATATTCATCTCAAAACTTCCTCCTCCTTGATTTACAAATAGTCTGAATCCCTCATCTCCCTGACCGAACAGGGCCAGGACATCTAACAGTCCATCAGCATTCCAGTCTATCAGTCGGGTTTTAATGGCACCAGGTCCAGCATAGAGGGTTTGAGGCTCAAAGCCTTCTGGCCCTTTGTTCTTCCACCAAGCCAGCCTTCCTGTCCATTGGGCGTACTCGCATATGACCAGATCAGAAAGCCCGTCTCCATCCAGGTCTCCGTAGCTGGTATGCACGGGCCTCTGAAGTCCCCGAATCAGCACATTCGCACTCCCCTTGGAAGGAAGCGCTACCAGCATACCTGTAGGCTGGTCAGTGGGAGAAAAGGACCCCATACTAGTAATCAGAGCTGTATTCTGGATTTCTACCGCATGTACTACCCCTTCCTGTAATTTAGCGGCTCTAACAAGCTCCAGTTCCGGAGAAAAGACATACATACTTTGGGTATGGGCATCCCCCAGCCAGATATCTCCGGACTGCTGCAAGCTGATCATGGTAGTGCTGGGAGGTGATAAGGTATAGTCAGGAATTTCTACGGAGAAAGCAGATAGCTCTCCAAGTTCGGGAAGAGGGGTAGATTTCAGTTTCCTTGGGGCATTCTCCAGGTAGAATTCTTTGATCTTTTCCCAGAGGTTTGTATCAATGGTAGGCTCTTTGGGGAAGACGTTTGCTGCTTCTACCAAAGCTCCTCCTGGCCCTTCTTCTAACAGGCTATTCCTCACACTATCATTTGGATAAATCCCCATCATATAGCCCATTTGGGGGAGTACGTACTCATTCCAGGTAGCTTTGTCTAGTAGATCAGGTTCAGGGTACTCATGACAGCTCCCGCAATAGGTACGTGCTGATTTCTCTGTTTCAGAAAGAGAGTTAGGAAGATTCTGACAGGCAAGCTGGCTTATCAAGAAAATACAACAGCAGAGGTACCTGATCATCCATTGAGATTTGAGCCTAATTTAGAGGCTTTTTTGCAAATACAAGTTATCAGAGGATTAAGAAGTCTTCTTTCTCATTTTCCTCACCACCCAAAAGGAGATGATGGTGCTTATTAGCATCAAGCCTGCCAGCACTGTCCAGCTGATAGTTAGCATACTTTCATCCTTAAAAGCCCATCCAAATATTAGAGGTGCCAAAGCAGCTGAAAAAACTGCGAAGGTTGAAACTGTACTTCTGATAGCACCTAGGTGAAGGGTACCATATACCTCTGCCCACATGGCTGTAACGGTAAGTCCACTTAAGCTACCAGATATTCCACACAAAAGAAAAAAGATAATCATGGCAGGAATGCTTTGGTTCACAACCATTAACAGGCAGGCTATTACCATAGGAAATAAGACATAGCTGAAGCAGCGAACCGCACTGTATTTATCTATCAACCCTCCAAAGAAGATATTAGCCACAAAGCGCGTGAGTCCAAATATGCTGACCCCTGTAGCTACCAACTCTATGGGCCAATCATAGTAACCTGCGAGTAAGTCCTGGTTGATAAAGACCCCTGTAACGAAGAAGGAAACCCAGAGGTTCACCATAGCCAGCAGGTAAAAGTTGGGATCCCGAAGCACTTCTCCGCGGGTAGCACCAGTTGCGGTAGTGGGTTGTTCCTCAGACGCTTCTTCCTGAATGAGCTGAAACCTACTGGAAATAGGCACCAATCTCAGGACCAAGGGGATAAAAATGAATACTACACCTCCTGCCAAAAATAGCCATGTATTTCTCCAGCCTACTTGTAAAATTAGAAAGGTCGCTAATAGGGGAAGTAGAAATTCACTTAAGGATATCCCAAAGCCTACCAAGGATAAGGCCTTCCCTCTCCCCTCTTCAAAGTAGCGGGCGGTAGCTGTGGCTCCTGTTAAGGGCATTAAGCCTTGTCCGGTGAAGCGCAGTCCAAATAGCGCTATCCCCAGCATCCAGGCATACTGCATGCTAGCCGTGATCAACACAAACACAATCATGAGAACGGCTACGACCAGACTGAAGTAACGCACTTTCACCTTATCCAGGTACTTGCCTGCATAGGAAAGCATGAGGGCACTCACCAGAGTAGCCCCGGAATAATAGCCATTAAACTCCTGATTGGTGATGGAAAGACTTTCCGTAAAGGAAGCCACAAAGAATCCCAGAAGGAAGGTTTGGCCCAGTCCGGAAAAGAAAAAGTGAAGAAAGCCATAGAGAATTTCTCTTGGATACTTTCTAACAAGGGAAGCATAAGTCATGTAGGCTGTATTAGCCCACAAAGGTGTAGAAATATATGTTAAGGAAGTAATAATTTACAATCCACTGATCGTATATAAGTGAAGCGAATACCTAGCAAAATACTAGCTTACTAGAGGTACAAATGCTAGGATTATCCCATTAAGGATAAATGATCAATCTACGAGGATGATTTCATTCTTATCTAAGAATTCCTTGCTAATGGGCATATTCGTTTTTAGCTCAACCTATTTACTAATAGCCCAAGACATTAAATCCTCTTTGTCGGAAGAGAGGGATTGCCTTATCGACTATTCTGACGGCATGGTAGGAATAAGTCTGGCACATACCAGCTTTAGAGAAATAGAGGAGATTCTAGGAGAAGGGGTTCGAAGCAAGAAAAAGTATAAAAGCTTTACAGTTCAAAATATTTTCCCTAACACTGAACATATTTTAAGCTATCCATCATTAAGAATTACCTTTACAACTCATGCACAAGGCAGACTGATTTTTAAAAGAATTGCTACTTCGCTTTACATTTATTCAGGCTCTCCTTGTACATGTGAAGATGGAATAGGAATAGGGAGTACGTATCAAGAAATCAGCCAAAAATTTGGAACTGGATATGGCTATTATCATGGATCCTCTATCGAAGGAGATTACAGTAGAATTGCATTCTCCTCTTTGGATAATAAGGAGATTTTTACACGCTTTTCCGCTGCAGGTCATAAGCTCATAGATAACTTTCGAGTAGAAA